>JAFVYE010000059.1 GCA_017500745.1 Clostridia bacterium
ACTACAACGGCTCACAATACTACACCGTCAAATCCGGAGTCACCCTCCTCCTCCCCTTTGAAGAAGCAGACACAGTCGGTTGGCTTGGTGCAGGAGAAGAGGGAAGCACCAATTTTGATAGACTTCCTGAATATAGCCCCTCGCAAAACGCATCTGTGCCCGAAGCACCCCTCTACGTTTCACTTGACGTGCCTGCAAGCGTAAATATTTCTGTCAGTGGCACGGTTGTTGTCGGTGCATTCACCGGTTCAAAGGCAGGCGGAACTTACCAAAACGAGATCTCTGGTGGATACGCACAAATCAACCTCAACGGCAATATGACCTTGAACAATGCAACCCTCCGTGTTATTGGCTATATCAAGGGTACAGGAACAATCACTGCCAACAACTCAACCGTCATTGAAAACATGATGCTCACAGGTTTCACCGGTGGCGTAATTGCAACGGCAAAATTCAGCGGTGGTTGTAGTGCACTTACAGTCTATACAAACCCCAACAAGATCAACGATAATCCACAGGTCTTTCCCTTCTCTCAATACGAACTTCGCTCAATCCAAACAAAGCTTGTCATCAACTACAACTCAAAGCTTCAAGGATACGTGAAGGTTGCAACAGGCTCTCTTGAGATCAACATTGTTTTCACAACCATCAAAATCAAGGCACAAATAAACGAATGCTTGATGACCATCATCTCAAGCGAATCCTCTGAAAGCGGTGGCATCATTCGTATGACCGCATCTGGCTCATACGTCACAAAGACTCTTGTAAACGGAAGAGTTGTCCTTGACCTCAACGGCTCATTTGCAGACGGTTACACCGCAATGAACTTGACCGTCCTCGGCAAAACAGCCAACTTGTCATCACAAAAGGTTTTCTTCCCCGTTGATGGCAGAATTGACATCAATCTCAAGAGTGGCTCAACGCTTACACAAAATTACAAGTTCAAGTTTATGCCCGGGGCAAAACTCACCATTGAAAATGGTGCAACCTACACTCTCAACGGAAGTTCAATCTTCTACACAAGTGAATTTGTGGATTGCTTCCCTTCACCCTATCCCGGTCCCGAACGTGGAGATAGCGTCCTCACAGTCAACGGCACAATGAACCTCAACGGCTCATTTGGTGGTGTCATCCGTTCATCTGCAAACGGTGGCAAGGTTGTCGTCGGCTCAAGCGCAACCCTCTCTGTCACGTCAGTTGAAGGCACAGGCGCAAGAGATGGCATCAACTTCAACTTTACAGAACAAGGCACCGTCACAAAGAGCGCAACCCTCTCAAACGGCACTGCAGTGGCAAAGGGCACAACCTACACTTACAACGGCTCAACTTGGGCATAAGTTGTTTCAATCAAAACAAAAAGCACTCCGCTTGGAGTGCTTTTTTTATTGCGCATAATAGCGCGTTTTTACTTTCTTACCTTATTAATAATATCCCCCACAACCTTTGCAACGTCATCAAGAGCGCCGTCCTCAAAGGGAGAACGGAGTCCTGCAAGAGATACAAGTTTGTTGAAGGCGTACTTGCCACCACGCTTGCAGTGTTCCATATAGCTTTCAAGGGCCTTGTCATAGTCCTTGATGGACTCTGCAAGGAACTCAAATGCCACAACTTGTGCAAGGCAGTAGTCAATGTAATAGAAGGGGCTCTCGTAGATGTGGGATTGGAATTGCCATCTTGTGCCCTTGCCAAGATAATCAAGATCGCCGAAGTCAAGATAGGGGCGATATTTCTTTTCAAGTTCAAGATATGCTTGATTTCTCTCTGCAGGTGTCATGTCGGGGTTGCCGTACACTATGTGTTGGAATTCATCCACAATGACTCCGTAAGGGATAAAGGTCAAGGCACCAGAAAGGTGGGTGTAATGATATCTCTCCACGTCCTTGAAGAATTTGTCCATAAACTTCCAGCTGAAAAACTCCATGCTCATGCTGTGGGTTTCGGCGGTTTCGCTTGATCCAATGGCCACTTCAGGATCGCCGTGATCAAAGACGTAGTTCATTGCAAGAGCATGTCCAAACTCGTGGGTGACAACGTCAACGTCACCGGATGAGCCATTGAAGTTGGCAAAGATGAAGGGTTGACGGAACTTGTCAAAGGTGGTGCAATATCCACCGCCACTCTTGCCATCTCTTGCCGTAACGTCAAAGGCCTCTGCCTCCATCATGCTGTCCATAAAGTCGCCAATTTCGGGGTGCATCTCACGATACATCTCCTTGGCTGCAAGGAGAATTCCTTGTTCATCAGGATAGGGGCGAGGATTGCCGTCTCCCTCAATGACGTCGTTGTCATAAAAACGCATTTGGTCAATGCCAAGGGCGTCTGCCACACGGCGCTTCATCTTTGTGATTACGGGCACAAGTGAGGTTTTTACGTTGTCACGGAACACCTTGACCATCTCTTCATTATAGTCAATTCTGCCCATGCGATAGTAGCCCATCTTGATGTAGTTGTCGTAGCCAAGCTTCCTTGCCATGCGTGTGCGCACTTTGACAAGGTCATCATAGATGCCGTCAAGTTGATCTCCAACAGACTCAAGGGCACGGTCTATGGCTTCTGCAGCTGCCTTGCGCACCTCTCTATCCTTGTCCTCAAGGAATCCACGAATATAACTGATGGTTTTTTTCTCCCCACGCCACTCCGTTGTCAATTGTGACATAAGTTGACTATACTTGGTTGTAAGGGCGTTTTCCTCTTGCATATCGGGGATGATCTCGGGGCTGAAGGATTTGATTTGACACTCATACATAGGATAGATGGTTTCGGGCAAAACCTTTTCAAGCTCGGGACGGAACTTGCTCTCCATCATAATCTTTGCGTATTTTGTCATCAATTCGCCAAGAAGAGGGGACACTTCATCATAGAAGTTTTGCTCCCCAAGATAAAACTCATCACGAGTGTCAAGGGTGTATCTGCTCATGGCAATGGATGCATTTGTGGTGGCTTCCTCCACGGCTTCAAGCCACTTTTTGCGAGCCACAAGGACGTCATCCACGGTCTTTGCGTTCTTTTCTGCCTCCACAAACTCTGCAATGGCAGTTTCAAGTGCTTTTACGTCAGCCCTCACGTAGGGCAAATCTTTAACTTTTGTTCTCATATACATCTCCATATTTTATTCGCTTTTTTTGATTTTTTCTCTAACAACAGGGGTGTTCAAAATGAAGTTGAGCACGTTTTTGGCTCCACGTTGCAGTTCGGCCCTTGTAAGTCCGCCCGCTTTGAGGGATTTCAAGGTGCTGTCATTGCCCTTTCCTGCAATGCGATCTCCACCGGGCATAAGCACGTCCACTTGACCACGGATGCGATAGGCGTTGGCGTACACGTTGTCAAAGTCGGGAGACTTTTCATTGACCATCCACCAGTCCGTTGTCACAAGACCTTTGTATCCCCACTCTCTGCGAAGAATTGAGGTTGTAAGGTCATAGTTGTTGGAGTTGAGCACGCTGTTTATGCGGTTGTATGATGTCATGATGAGATGGGGGTTTGCCTCATCCACCACAATCTTGAAACCTTTGAGATAGATTTCACGAAGAGCTCGCTCGCTCACTCTGCTGTCGTTGTGGTTGCGATTGGTCTCTTGTGAGTTGCAGGCAAAGTGCTTGGGACAAGCGCTGACGCCTTGTGATTGAACACCTCTGACAATGGCGCTTGCAATGCGTCCCGTCACCACGGGGTCCTCGCTGAGATACTCAAAGTTTCTGCCACAAAGAGGATCACGGTGTATGTTCATGCCGGGGGCAAGAAGGACGTCACTGCCACGGACAACCATCTCTTTGCCAACCTCGGTGTACAAGCTTTCAACGAGGGCGGTGTTCCAAGTTGATGCAAGAGCCGTGCCACAAGGAAGCAATGATGCTGTCACCAAAAGGCGTATGCCAGAAGGTCCGTCCGTTGTTGTGACAGGAGGCACTCCACGAGAGCGCAAGCTCTCTGATATGCCACCAAAAGCACCTGCATTGCCCGTGGTGCCAAGGGAGCTGTTCATGCGATAGTCACCGTGTGACAGCATTTCAAGCTCGGTGTCAGACAAAGATGCGACAAAGCGGTCAAGTGACTGAACTCCGTCTTTAACATCACAAAAGCTAATGTTAAAGTCCACTTTTTGTTGGATTTCTTCGGGAAGGCGTTCTATTATTCTATCTTTCAACGACCTTGTTTCAACGGCCACAGGACGATATGATTTGTCATATCCACGGCCATTTGAAATGGGATAAAGCACCTTAAACTCACTTTCTGCACGGACAGGGCAACACTCCTCCGCACCCACAATATAGGGGGCGTCAAGGTTGAAAGCGCCCGCAAGCTTAACGTCACGCACGTTGCCACCAACGTACACCTTGTACTCTCCTGCTTCGGCAACGTATGAGCTCTTGTAGCCCGTATAACCCTTGTCATCGTATGACACAACGTCATCAAGGTCAAAGGTCAAATTGACGGTTTTTTTGCCCCTTGCTTCAACCTCAACCTTGTCAAAGGCGACAAGACTGCGCAGAGGTTTTCCAAGCTTCCCTTGGGGTGCTTCAACATATACTTGCACCACTTCCTTGCCCTTTCTTGCACCCGTGTTTGTCACGTTGACGGTTGTTGTGATGGTGTGTTCGTCAAAGGCAATTTCTCCGTCGGTTTCAAAGGTGGTATAACTCAATCCATAACCAAAGGGGAACAAAACTGCGTCCTCATCAAAGGTTGAAAAATATCTGTATCCAACATACACGTCCTCGGTGTAGTTGTTGAATTTGCGCTTGCCAAAATCTCTTGAGGAGGGATAGTCAAGATAGTTTCTTGCAATGGTGTCCGTAAGGTGTCCGCTGGGGTTGACCTTGCCCGACAACACGTCTGCAACTGAGTTGCCACTTTCCATGCCACCCTGCCAAACGTAGAGTATTGCAGAGATTTTGTCGCCGTATTCCTCCGTCCAGCTCATATCCATGATGTTGCCACTGTCAATGATGACAACAACTTTGTTGAATGCGTCCGTCACTTTGTCAAGGAGCGCTTTTTCATCTTTGGTGAGGAGATATCCACCCTTGACCAACTTTTGTTCTCTATCCTCCCCTGCTGCTCTGCCAATCACAACAAGGGCAACGTCACTTGCCTTGCTTGCTTCTTGCACCGCCTCACAGGATATGGGCATTTCGGGGAAACAAAGGGGCCAATGTCCCCAAAATCCCTCGTCGGGAGGATTCTTTTTGCTCCACTCCTTATAGGTGTTGGCAAGTTTTTGATTGAGCTTGACTCCACCCCTTTCAAGGCCCTCCATAAGACTAACCTTGTAGGGGGGCTTCACGTCACCGCCACTGCCGTAGCCCACATAAAAATAGTCGTTTTGCACTCTGCCAAACACGGACAAAACGTCCTCGTTTGCAAGGGGCAATACGCCGTTGTTTTTGAGCATGACAATGCCTTCTGCCCCTACTGCACGAAGGGCAGAACTCATCTCTTGTGTGGTGTCATAGGATCTGTCAACCTCTCCACCTGTGCTTTGAGCAAGGTTGATGAAAAAGTTGACCAGCTTTGAAATTGAGGGTTTTTTCATGGTTTACCTCTTTTGACCGAAGTCTGTGATTACTTTTTGTTTTTTTCTTCTTTGCGTTTGTCGTTGATGATCTTCATCTCTTTGGCTGTGATGAGGGTGCATCCGTTCTCCTTTGCCCAATCAACACAACCTTGCAAAACCAGCTTCAAGAAAACTCTTGGCACTTTGACAAGGGTTTCGCAAGCGTCCTCGCTGAACTTGACCACATCATCAACACGATTTGCCGCATACATAACGCCACCAAGGTCTGCTTCCTTGCCTGCGGGGATTTTTTCTGCAATGGGCTTTTTGAACTTGGTGTACCAGAAGTTGGTGCTGTCACGATAGCCGTAGTCAACGGGCACGCGGGGGAATCCGCTGGCCTTGACGCCGTTGATGATGGTGTTCCAGTACTTTTCTTTCATGAGGATTTTGTCAACCTTCAAGATGAAGTGGCAACCGAACTTTGATGTGATGCCGTTGAAATTTCTATAAGGGGGCTCAACTCCTTCAAGTTGACCAATCCTTGCCTTGTCCTCAAAAGCGTCTTCAAGGGTGTCATCCCAAGAGCATTCAAACACTTGATATGCCTTGGCAACAACTTTGGGGCGTTGGCTTCCGTCAGCGCAAGCAAGTCCGTCCTCAAGGGCAAACTTGCAGTTTTTCATTTTTTCTTGAGAGGTTTCGCCGGGGAATCCAAGGCGCACGGTTTCCTTGAAATCTGCTCTGTCATCTTCAAGGAAGTTGAGGGCACATTTGCCTGTGCGCAAAATATTTTGGGCGGTGTTTGACGAGTTTCTGCATTCAAGAAGCATGGCGTAGTAATCTTTGCCTGCAATGTAGTAAGGAAAACAGAGTGAGTAACTGCCTATGGATGTGCTTCCGTCCTCCGCAAGTGTAGAAATCAAAACCGTGGGCATTGGAAAGAAGGACGATGTTTGATAAAAGTTGTCCACGATGCGCATGTCTTTGAAACTGCTCATATTATCTCCTTTTTTTTAGGGCAATCGCCCTAAAACTTTTATATAATGCATTTTACTCCAATTGCACGGCAAAATCAATAGGCAAAGTGCATTATTGCCTCATTTGACAACATTGGCGTTGACTTTGGTTTTTTCAAGTTGTATACTGCCCTTATGGAAAAGATTTTGAAAGGATATTCTGTTCAAGTTGAAAATGGCGTGGTGGCAAGCATCACCTATGACGGCAGTGACAACGTCACTGTGGCGGGTCTATGCGACATTCACACCCACGGCGCAATGGGACACGACGTGAGCGAGGCCACACAAGAGGCCCTTGACGCAGTGAGCAAGTTCTATCTTGACAACGGCGTCACCGCCTTCTCCCCCACCTTTGTTGCCACCCCTCTTGACAAGTTGGACAAGCAACTGGACAAGCTGTACTCCTTGAAGCAAAACTATGCTCGTATGCTCCCCGCTCATCTTGAAGGACCATACATCAGCATAGAACACAAGGGAGCCCAACCTGCAGAAAACATCGCTCTTGAATACAAGGATGAGGACGCTTGGTTTTTTGAAAAACATCGTGAGCACGTTGGCATTGTCACCCTTTGCCCTGCTGTGAAAGGTGTTGAAAAGCTGGTGAAGTTGCTTGTGTCATTGGGCATCAAGGTGCAAGGTGGACACGACAACGCAAGATACCCCGACATTGAAAAATGTATGAGCGCAGGCCTTGACGGAGTCACCCACATCTTCTGCGGATGCTCCACCTCTGTCCGTGGCAAAACCGACTTTGAAAAACTGCTCGGTTTGACCGAAACCGGACTTTATTGTGACGAATTGTACGTTGAAGCCATTGCTGACGGCAAACATCTGTCAAAAGACCTTGTCAAGTTCATCCACAAATGCAAGCCCGCCGACAAGATAATTTACGTCAGCGACAGTCTGTCCCCTGCGGGCATGCCCCTCGGCGAATACAAGCTTGGCGACCACGACATATTCAGCACAGATGAGGTTGCCTACCTCAAGGACATGAGCTCAATTGCAGGGAGCATAACCAACCTGTCAAAGATGGTGCGCCTTGCATTAAACCACGGACACACCCTTGACACCGCCCTCACCTGCACCTCATCAAACCCCCGTGAATATATGGGCCTCAACACCGAAATCAAGGTGGGTGACAAGGCAGACTTTGTTGTCTTTGACAATGACGGACGTCTAAAAAGAGTTGTCCTTGGAGTCAATGAAATCAACTATTAACCTAAATTGCAACAAAAAAGAGCATCTGCGGATGCTCTTTTCTTTTGCGTGTTGCTCACTTTGCTTTTCTTTGTCTGTAATACTTCCAGTACTCAACAAATAGATGGGTGTTGTATATGGCTTGTTTTGACAAGCATTTTGCCCAGATCTTGCCAATGTATCCATACACCGTCCAAGGAATAAAGGGAGGATAACTTTCCCTTTTCTTTTTTGACCACGGCACTCCAAAGAGGTGTCCGATTATGCAATCCGCCTCATAAGGCAACTTTGCGGGAGGCGCAAAGCAAGAGTATCCCACGGCATAGCCCTTTTCCTTGAGATATGCTCCTGCTTTTGGATGAAATCCTATGAAAATGAGGTCGCCGTTGTAACCCTCTGTCATTTTGATGAGAGCGTCTGCCAGCTCAATCTCGTTGCCGTCACATTTGAGCTCAACGTAGATGGGCACTCTGCCGTCCACCATTTTGAGCACGTCATCAAAAAATGGAATCCTCTCCTTTGACAAGCGGAGCTTGCAGTCCTTGACGTCCTCTCTTGTCAACTCCTCAAGCTTGCCACCTCGCAGACACATTCTGTTCAGCGTAAAATCATGAAAAACAGCAATGTTGCCATCCTTCATAAGATGCACGTCCAACTCTATTGCACAGCCGTTGTCCGCAGCACGTTTCAGCGCTGTCCAAGAGTTTTCGGGATGCAACAAATTCCAGCAACCTCTGTGGGCAACAACTTTCCCATGAGACAATGCTCTTTCCATTGTAGGATGCATAAGTCCTCCTATTCTACCACGTAGTAATTTTTGAGAGTACTCTTAACGAGGTTGTACAGATGCTTCTTGATTTGGTCGCCAGAGTAATCGGGCTTTTCAACCACCCACCATTTGACCACTTGAATAAGTCCACCTGCAAAGAATTCTGCCAAGACTTCAAGGGGGATATCTTGGGTTTTTGAAGGCAATCTGCCCACCTTTTTCATGATGTTTTGTTTGATGATTTCATGGACCTTGCCAAACACAAGAGTGCTGTCTGCCTTTGTGATGATCGTCCTGATGTGGCGCTTGTTTGCCTCAATGAAGGACACCGCCACGTCAAACATATCGTTGTAGTACACAATCATGTCGCTGTCCCCATGGACACGGTCAACTTCCTCGTCAAAGCTCATCATCATGTCATAAACACATCTTTCAAGAAGCTGATATTTGTCCTCAAAATGAGTATAAAAAGTGCCTCTGTTTATGAGTGCTCTTTCACAAATGTCAATGATGGTGATGTTTGCAAAGTTCTTTTCCTCAAGAAGCTCATAGAAGGTGTCTATGATGGCTTTTTGAGTGCGTTTGATACGAAGGTCTGTTTTTTTATCCATAGTAACACCTGCCTATCCAATATTTTAGCAGATAGCCATACAAGTGTCAATATAGCTGTTTTTATGTTCAAAAAAACCCACTACTATGTAGTGGGTTATTTTTTGTACTTGGCGGACGTCATTGGGAAGCAATGCCTATTCCTCATCCTCGCCGTATGCAAGGTCATAGAGATGGTCATCGGGCAAATACTTTTTGTTGTAGTGGATGCCCTCTTTTGCCATGAGATCGCTGATGAGCTTGAATGCTCTGCGCACTCCAAGAGGGGATTGCACCTTGACAAACATGGGGGTGTCTGCGTACTTTTTCATGGCGCTTCTATCCTTTTGATGATAGAGGTTGTAGTCATAGTCTTCAGGGTTCAATGCAAGGGCAAGGCGGATTGTCTTGCCAATGAAGATGATCTTGACAATTTGTTTGCCGGGACGGCGGAAGTAATCTCCCCCGTTGACAACCCTGCTCTTTACGCCACGATAGGACAGCAATTGATTTTTGAGTGCGTTGTAGATGGCCTTGTTTTCAATAGATGCAGACAACATCTTTGACCTAAAAGTGATTTTGTTGTCGTCATCTTCAACTTCATTGTCCTTGTCAAGCAAGTCCTCGTCAACATCTCCCTTCTCCTTGAATGCCTCATCAACTGTGGGAGTGGGCACAAACTCGGGGTGCAACGCCAGCTTTTCATCAAGGGAGAGGCGCACCTTTTTCTTGGGGGCCTCCGCCCCTTTTTGCACGAGTTCAGTCTGCTCTATCGGAGGGTCCACTTGGACGGCTTTTTCTGGGGTGGGTCTAACCTCACGGACGTAGATATCCTTTGGATATCTGCGCTTGCGAGCCATATATCCTTGACTGCCAAGGAAAATTGCCACAAATCCCGCCATCAAACAATATGCCAAGGTTTCGTTGCCTTGTTTTGTTTGCGATGAGCCATGGACAACCACCACTTGAAATCCCTTGCCCTGCTCTGTGGAGTACGGGACAACGATTTTGCCCTCTGCATCAAAGGGCTTTTCCACCCAAGCGCCGTTTTCAAACATCACGACGTTTTGGACGGTGTCCGCAATCTTTTCTATGGTCAAAGTCAAGTCTGTGTAAACCATTGACTGATTGTTGTTGTATATCTTGATTGACTTTGCACCCTCTCTGCTGTTGTCGCCGTAGACCTCTGCGATGACAAGCTCGTCATCATATTGAAATCCGTCCGGGCGATAGAACGTGTAACGCACGCCGTCTTGCTCTGCAGAGATTTGTTGAGGTCTTATTGTGAGGATTGCGCTGGTTGAATAGTCACGATTGTCACGGTTTTCGTAATTGTTGTAATATAAACGATAGTTTTTGTTTCCGCTTTCTGCCACGATGTCGTACTTGCCAACTCGGCTTCCAACGTTGTTGGCGTATAGGTTGACGTCAAGGTCATCAAGGGTTTCGTTGTTGGGCAACACCGCCGGGGACAACAACTCGTATGACAGGTTGATGGCATCTCCTTCCTTGACAATGACGTGGTGGATCAAAATGAACACTTCATAAGGCATCACGTTTATTGTCAGCGACAGCTTGACCGCATTGACACTTTCATCCTTTTGAAAAACGCCGTTTATCCAATCGCCAGCAACGTATTCTACCTCAACGCCATAGGTGCCAACGCTCAAAACGTCATCTGTCACTTGACCATCTGTGGCAACCAAAACAAAGCGTCTTGACTTCACGTTGCTCTCCTCAATATACTCGCCAACGGTCTTGCCGTAATTGGTGGAGATGTTGAGGGCAGATTCTGATATGTCGGGGACGTTTGCATTTGCCTTGTCAATTTCAACGGTCACAGGGTCGGACTTGCCCGTTGCCTTGTAGTATTTGCCGTCAAACAAGAGAGTGATTGTGGCGTAAGCATAGACGTCATATTTGCCATAGGCGTTGTTTGCGCCAAAAGGCATGGTGTTTCCGTGTCCACCAAAGGGGGTTTCTGCGCCTCCATCACGGGAGAAGCGCCAGCTGTATCCTGTGGTGTGGTCGGCACCGCTATATCCCTTTATGCCCATATTTTCAAATCCGTGAGTTGAAACGGCACCAAACTTGAACAAGTTGGTGCTTGAATAGGGCTGAACTGCGCCTTCTGACGTCAGCGTAACAGACACAGTAGGAGCAGACAAAACAATGTTGTACTCGCTGTCACCCACAATGGCCTTGATTGCTTTGAGAATGTTGCTCTCATGATACAATCCACGGAAAATCTCCTCGTTTGTGGCAAACCTTGTCACCACAAAATCGTTGCCATCCGCATCAAAACAGAAGGTTTCAACTTGAACTTGGTCCGCCCATGCCACTTGGCCATGAGCAAAGGTCACCCCAAAACAAAGGGTGAGGGCAACAACAAGTCCAACAATCAAAAATGCGACGTTTCTTTTCATACCTTTATCATACACTCGCTCGCGCGAGCAGTCAATACAAAAACCCCAAAAAACTATGTTTTTCCAAGCCCTTTTGATTTCTGCACACAGACAATCGCCTTGTACAAAATTTTGATTTGCCATTGTCACGCCAAATTGATATAATATATTTGTCCCGCAGGCGCAAAAAAATTCTTCTTTTAATGCTGTTTTAATGGCTGGGTGACAAAATATAAAAAAAAATAGAGGTGACAATATGCGAATTTTGCTTGTTGAAGATGAAAAAGAATTGTCCCGTGCCCTTGCCAAAATGCTTATGAAGGACGGTTACGACGTGGACACGGTTTATGACGGAGCAGATGGACTCAGCTTTTCATTGTCTGGGCTATACGACCTCATAATCCTTGACGTAATCATGCCCAAAATGAATGGTTTTGAGGTGTTGAGCGCAATAAGACGCCGTGGTCTTGAAACCCCCATCCTTATGCTCACCGCCCTTGGGGATGAAAAGGACAAGGTGGCTGGTCTTGACAAAGGTGCAGACGACTATCTCAGCAAACCCTTTTCATACGCGGAGCTTTCCGCCCGCATCCGTGCCCTTCTCCGCAGAAGAGGCAAGCTTGTTGCAGACAATCGGTTGACATATTCAAACGCAACCCTTGACCTTTCTGCCTACACATTGTCAACTGAAGAAAAGAGCATCGCTCTCACAGCAAAAGAGTTTGAGTTGTTGAGATATCTCTTTGAATATCCCAATTTTGTTGCATCAAAAGAAGATTTGATCTTGAAAGCATGGGGTCTTGACAGCGACTTTGAATCAAACAACCTTGAAGTGTACGTGTCTTTCATACGCAAAAAACTTGGCCACGTAGGAGCAGACTTTTCCATTGAGGCCGTCCGTGGCGTAGGATATAGACTGACCAAAAAGTGATTTATGACCGATATTGTTGCCTCATTAAGACGAAAACACACGTTGTACGTCACGTCTGTGGCGGGGATTTTGCTTACAATGCTCATTGGTTTGACCATAGGTCTAACCTTTGTGTCCGCAGACATCACCGCAGACAACATCCTTGATGACGTGATTGAATCCTTTCAAAGCGATGAGCGCCCTGACAGCATAGGCGCATCTCGTTGTTTTGCCTTTGTTTTGTCGGGGCAAACCGCCTACTACTCCCCTATATATCAAAATGACGTTGATTTTTATGAGGAGAAAATCAACGATATCATTCACAACGCCGTGAATAAGGCGGAGGGCAACTTTGCTTGCGGGGGATATCGCTTTACGGTGAAAACTGCAGAGCGAAACAACTATACGGTGTATGCTGTGTATGACCGCACCGAAGACGTCATTCGCACAAGATCGGTTATATTTGTCCTCCTCTTTCTGTTTTTTGTCACCATGGTGTTTGTCACAATCTTGGGATACGCCTTTTCGGCAAAAACAACCCAGCCCTTGAAGGACGCCTTCAATCTGCAAAAGGACCTCATTGCCAACGCATCCCACGAGCTGAAAACCCCTCTTGCAATCATATCTGCAAACCTTGCGGTGATGAACAGCGAAAAGGAGTCCACCGTCCAAGACAACGCCAAATGGTTGGAGTCAATATCCGGTCAAGTGGACAGAATGAACCAGCTTGTCAAAAGCATGCTTGAGTTGAGCAGATTGGAGCAATCCACCATAAAAACCGAACTTGTTGACTTTGGCTCTATTGTGGAGTCCGCTTGCCTTGAGGTTGAGGCCGTGGCCTTTGAAAAGGGCGCAACCCTCATCACAAACCTGCAAAAAAATCTGTTTGTTCAAGGGGACAAGGCCTCTCTTGAGAGATTGGTGTTTATCCTCCTTGACAACGCCCTCAAATACTGCGGTGACAATGGAAAGGTGGGATGTCGTCTTGGCACAGCGGGCAAAAGAATTCATCTTGAAGTGATGAACACAGGCACCGCCATATCTGAAGAGGATGCGGAGCACGTATTTGACAGATTTTATCGCTCTGACGGCGCAAGACAAAACCCTGACAACAAGAGTTTTGGCCTTGGACTTGCCATTGCAAAGGCAACCACCGAAGCCCACGGAGGCACTATTGCTTGCCACGGAGTTGACAACAAAGGAAGCGTGTTTGAAGTGTACTTGCCATTAAAGCGAAAAAAGTGAAAAAGCAACAAAAAGACAAAAACCGACATTCATCTGTCGGTTTTTTCTTTTAAAGTCCGTTTTTTGTTGAAAATAATTTTTTAAAAATCTTGCGTTTTAATATGCTTTTAACACTTGCGGGCTATCATAAGGATAAACAATCATAGTTGTTTTCTCCTGTCAACCGAGGGTATCCCTCCTTTTTCAAAAAATCGGTTGAAAAAAAGCACCGCTTGTTGCGGTGCTTCTTTTTTGTGTCTTAAAGTGATTTGACTTGTTCAATGAGGGCAAGCGCTCTCTTCAAAGCAAGCTTGCTGTTGACCTTGAATTGGAAAGGAACTTCCTCATACACCTTTTTGTGTCCCATGTTGACGTGGGGTGTTTTGCCATCGTTATATTCGGGTGCGTCAGGGTCAAGGGGGAGATTGACACGGAGTGAAGTGCCAATAATGGTGATCTTTGCAACGATATCTCCTCCACGGCGATATGTGTCACATTGCTTTGAAATTCTGCTCTTGATGGGAAGCTCACCTTTTTCTGTGGTGGTGAATGCTTTTTTGAGGATTTCGTAGCGAGTCTTGACAATGTCATCGCTGAGTGCAAACTTTTCTGCAAAGGTCAAACTCTTGCGGTTTGCCTTTTTGGTCATAACCTTTTCATAGTCAAACTTTTTGCCAAGTGAGGTGTGTGCATATTGGACGTCTGCGCCTGTGCTGATTGCTTTCATTGCTTTGTCAAGAGCCATTGATGCTGTTGCACAAGGAGTTGCATCGTTCATATCGCAGTACTTGCAGTAGTCATACATACCGCACATATCTCTGTGGTTGCGCTCGCTGTCAAGCCACTTTTGCAAATCAAGTTTTGATTGAAGTTCAAATCTGTCCATACTATCTCCAAAATTGGAATTCTATCCAACTAAATTTTTCTACATCTATTATAGCAAAAAAGATTTTTTTGTCCAACAAATTATACAAGTTTTTTGATATTCTATCAAATAAATATGTGAACAGAATTACACTTTTGTATTGTCAGCATTGTACTCTTCAAGGTGGCTCAAATCGTATCCGTAAGTGGCAAAATACACAGAGGGACGCAATCCTTTGATTTTGGCAATCTCTTTCAGCCCTCTTGCATTGATATATTTTGACAGAGTGGTTCTGTTGACTCCAAGTTTTCTTGCAATTGACATATTTGACGCCCCTCTACGCATCATGCTGACAACCCTGTCCTCCTTGCCGTCCAGCTTTAGATGACTGCTTTTTGACCCAACTCTCCTGCCAAGCACCACCCCTTCCTCTCTTTTGCGCGCAAGGGCCTCCTTTGTGCGCTGGGATATGAAGTTGCGCTCAATCTCTGCTGACAATCCAAAGGCAAAGGCAAGCACCTTGGACTGAATGTCGTCTCCAAGGCGATAGTTGTCACGGATTGTCCACACCCTACTCCCCCTTTCAAGACAATGGTTGAGGATTTGCATAACCATAAAAAGAGTGCGTCCAAAGCGGGAGATCTCGGTTGCAATGATGACGTCACCCTCCCCAATTTCATTGAGCAACGTGCCCAAACGCCGTTTTTCTGGAGATTTGGCGCCCGAGATTGTTTCCTCAATCCACTTGTCAATTGTCATGTTGTTGTGCTTGCAAAACTGCTCAATTTCAAATCTTTGATTTTCCAAGGTTTGTTTTTCGGTGCTGACTCTAATATAGCCGTATGTCATAATGCCCTCCACAATTGTAGTAAGTCTATTCTATAATTTGGAGCAAAAAAATCAATATAAAAAAAGTGCCATACTATGTATGGCACGTTGCGGGTGTCGCTGTGTTAGTCAAAGCTGGGGATTTCCACCAAATCCTCAACGTGTTGTCTGAACACGCTGAAATGTGTGAAACCAATCTCTTTCAAATATTTGCAGGTTGACTCGTAGTTTTTGGCAAGCTCGTTGCGGTGTGAGTCAGAGCCAAAGGAGATTTTTCTGCCACCCAGCTCATAATATCGCCTCAAAATTTCATCTGTGGGATATTGAGTGGTGTGAGTGTTGATTTCAAGGGCTTTGCCCTTGTCAATGACCTTCAAAAGAATCTTGTCAAAAAGCTCCGGATAGTCATTATAATTCAAGGATTTGTCCTTGTAAGGTGCGCTTCTTGTGACGTAGCCAAAGTGGGCGACAACGTCATACTCGTATGGTGCATCCAAGCTTTCAAGCACGTTTTTGAGATAGGTGCTGTACACCAGCTTTTTTGACTTAAACCAAAAGGCTTGCGGAAAATACACGTCCCATTTGAGCACAAAGTGTACGGAGTTGATGACCTGGTCAAAGTCGTACTTGGGCAACAATTCCTTGAGGTACTTTTCTGCCCTCTTTGACCAGCCGGCTTCAATGCCAAATCGCAATTCCAACCCGCTGTTTTCCCCAAGTTCTGCCTTTGCTGACTCCCACTCTGCCTTGTACTCGTCAAGGTTGATGTGTCGCCAAGGCACGGCAGCATGACCACCGTACTTCAAGTCAAGATCAAGATGGTCCGTGGTGCAGAGAAATCCAATGCCCCTGTCCTTTGCCTGACGGACAATTTCAATGATTTTGTCACGTCCGTCTGCGGAGTGGCGAGTGTGTACGTGGGTGTCAACTATCATTCCAGCACTGCCTTGATTCTTCTTACGCCTGCAGACGAACTTTGTTCCTTTGCAATGCGAAAGTGTCCAAGCTCTCCTGTTGCGCTTGCGTGAGGTCCTCCGCAGATTTCTTTGCTTGCGCCGATGGTGTAGACCTTGACCTTTTCGCCATATCTGTCCCCAAACACTCCAACCGCTCCGGCTTGTCTTGCTTCATCAACGGTCATTTCCTCGCAGATGACGGGGGTGTTCTTTTTGATTTCATCATTGACAACGTCCTCAACTGCCTTGATTTCTTCGGAGGTCAAAGGACGGGAGAAGTTGAAGTCAAAGCGCAGTCTTTCTGCTGTGATGTTGCTTCCTTTTTGGTTGACGGTTTCATCGTTGAGAACCTTTTTCAACGCATAATTCAAAAGGTGAGTTGCGCTGTGGAGGCGAGTTGTTTCAACAGAGTTTTCTGTAAGACCACCCTTTGCTGCTTGTGCTTGTGCCTTTGAAAGCTCTTGGTGTGCCTTGAATGCCTCGTTGAATCCATTTTCATCAACTGTGAGGCCTCTTTCACTTGCAAGTTCAATTGTGAGTTCAAGGGGATAACCAAAGGTGTCGTAAAGTCTGAATGCTTGTTTGCCAGAGATTTCGGTTTCGGGAACGTAGTTGGGATCCTTTTGTGACATAAACTCGTTCTTTCTTTGCATTCCGCCAACAATCTTGTCAAACTCTTTCATGCCACCAGCGAGGGTGACTTCAAACTTTTTGATTTCCTTTGTGATTTCATCAAGGATATATTCCTCCTTTTCAACAAGGAGAAGATATGCTTCGTTGTACACCTTTTCAATAAACACCTTTGCCACCTCGCACATTTCTGTTGCGGGGATGTCCAAGCTCTTGCAGTATCTGATTGCACGGCGAAGGAGTCTGCGAAGGATATAGCCGGCCCCTGTGTTTGAAGGCACGATGCCGTTGACGTCACCAATGAGCATGACTGCTGTTCTTGTGTGGTCTGCCACAATACGCATTGCCTTGGTGTCTTGTTCGTTTTGACCATATTCCTTGCCTGATGCAGTTGCCAAGTGTGCAATTGCTCCTGCAAAGAGGTCGGTCTTGTAGCCGTCGTCAAGTCCGTTCAAGAACAGGAGGAGTCTGTCAAGACCAAAGCCGGTATCAACGTTTTTGTGTTCAAGCTCCTCATAGCCGTTTTCAAGCTTTTTGTATTGCATATAGACGTCATTGCCGATTTCAACGTATCTGCCACAATCACAGCTGACGTCACACTTGTCACAGCAAGGAGTTTCATGGCGAGGATAAAACCACTCGTTGTCAGGACCGCAAGGAGTGCCAACGGTGCCTTCAAGCTCCCACCAGTTGTTTGACTTGTCAAGATAAAAGATGTTTTCTTCCTTGATGCCAAGTGCTCTAAGATATGACGCTGTTTCTTCATCACGAGGAGCAGAATCGTTGCCCTCAAAAACTGTTGAGCAGATCTTGTCCTTTTCAAAGCCAAAGACCTCTGTCAAAAGCTCAAAAGTCCAAGCTGTTTTTTCCTTTTTGAAATAGTCGCCCAAGCTCCAGTTGCCCATCATTTCAAAGAAGGTGAAGTGGGTTGCATCGCCAACGGAGTCAATGTCAACCGTTCTCACGCAACCCTGAACGTTGCACAGTCTTTGTCCCATTGGGTGCTCCTTGCCAAGGAGATAAGGCATGAGGGGTTGCATGCCTGCAACGTTGAACATGACGCCTGTTGTGCCGTCACCGATCAAGGATGCTGCAGGGATCACCGCGTGGCCTCTTTGTTTGTAGAACTCAAGGTACGCATTTCTAAGTTCTTGTGAATTGAGTTTTTTCATATTTCCTACCTTTAATGGTCGTTTTTGACCAATAAACTGCTTATTTCGTTGCTTTTGATTGTTTTGTCAGTTTTCAACACTCACGCTAATTGCCTTGAGATTGTTGACAAATCTTTGGGAGAGCGTATCCTCAACAATGCTTCTTGTAAAGGTAAAAGTCACCTTTCCTCCAGCAGACACAATGCCAAGATTGACCTTTGCGTTTTTGGACACGTTTATGTTGAGCGTTGCCTTTTCCACCCCAAATTCCTTGGGAGTGTCAAACTTGCCAATGTTGCTGACAATGATAGTTTGGCGTGATTTGAGCATGCGTCTTACGCTCTTTGCAACCGCCACTTTAAGCCACAGCGGTGCAACCCTCAACAACCACGTCTTTTCGGTGCGGACGGTGGTGGCAAGCATGGCGTTCAAGCTTTTTTTGTCTGTCTTGGACTTCAGTTGCTTTGACGCAGAAAGGGCGTAGTCCTCAAGGGTTTTACACTCTCCCTTTTTGAAGGACAAGCGCACAAACGTGACAAAGTTGCGCAGGTTGTTTGACGGAAAAACCGTCCTGAGATTGACGGGCACCATGATGACTGTGGGCTTTGGACCATAGTCCATTGACTCAACGCTCATGGCCACAAGTCCTGCTGTCAATGCCGTAAAGGACACTCCAAGCTCCTTTGCCTTTTCATTGACTTCAGAGTAGATTGCGCTGTACACGCTGTCGCCATAGCCGTCCTTTGAAAGGGTGCCAACTATGAGTTGAGGGGTGCTTCCCGTCAGCTCCTTCAAGTTGACTTCGCTGAACTTGATTGGCTCGTAGTAATGCTTGAATGCGTCCTCAATTTCATCCTCGGTTGCTTCTGCGTCAAAGTCAACAAGACTGGCGGTATCCTCAAAATCAACCCCTTGAAGTTGGCGGTATTTTTGCAACACGCCTTTGAAAAACGCAGCTGCACCCAGCCCGTCACACAACCCGTGGAACACTTCAAGATACAGCTCCTTGCCCTCATAGACAAAGCGGAACAAGTACTCGTTGGTGTCCTTTGGATCAATGGGCTTGAGGAGTGTCATCTTGCCCTCAAACACCTTTGCTCTGTTTGTGTTTTCCTCAAGAAAGTGCCAAGCATACCCCTTTTTCAACCTGGTTTTGAAGGTGGGAAAGCGGTCAAGCGCTTTGTTCAGCCCCTCTTCAAGGACGGCACCTTGAACCTCATCACAAAGGGTGACTGTGATGCGGAATAAACTCTGGGCCCTTTTTGTTGCCATGATGGGATAAAACAAGGCGGAGTTGTCAAGGGCATATCTCTTTTTGGCGGGGCATGCTTTCTTCATAGCAAATATTTTATTATTTTTTTCTTTTTATGTCAATAATTTATACGCTCGCGCATACACTCGTGATATGGAAAGACTTTTGCACGGACAAATTGAGCCCAAATTTTCAAGCGGAAAACAGCAAAAAACCGAGGGAACCTCGGCATCAAAAAACAAAAGCCACTCTCTTGAGCTCAACAATCATCGCCTGCTGTCCTTGTCTGGCGTGATGGCTGTGCCTCAAGTGGGCGAAAAGGAGTTGAGGGTTGTGCTGGACGGCGAAACCTTGGTGATCAGCGGACAAAACCTTGAAGTTGACTTCTTGAGTGTTGAGGATGGTCGGCTTATATGCAAGGGCTACGTCACCGCCTTAAAATACTCCTCCACTTCCACCAGCCAAGGTGGCTTCATCAAAAAGTTGTTCAAATGACGCTGGGCGCATCTTGGAGCGGGCAGTTTGTGTATGCTCTGATTTCCATTGCATTTGGGGTTACGGCAGGAGTTGTGTCCTTGGCGTACTCTGTCAAGTGGAAGCGCCTTGGCAAGATTGAAGTGGGGATTGTAGATTTTGTTGCCACCCTCATCATTGCCGTCATATACTTGCTTGCCGTTGACGTGGGAGGCAAAGGTCAGCCCACCGCCTATTCAATGGGTCTATACTTGCTGTCTGCCCTCTTGACGCACAAGTCAGTCAAAAAGCTTGCCTCTCTTCGTGCCGGTAGGGCTCATGGCAAGCTTTTGAAGAAATAACTTTTTCATTTCCACGTAGTCTCCACACAATATGAGGATGTATCTTTGCCTTGCCTCGTGGGACAGACTTGCCATGTACTCATGGTCTGCAAGTTGTTTCAACGGATTGTCAACCTCTTCGCCCTTGTCGTATATGGCACGGATTTTAAGATATATTTCTCTTTGAGAGGGAGTGAGGGTTTGGGGTGGTTCAAGCCCCGAAGGAAAATAGGTGCCGTCCGGCTTTGACAATCTCTTTTTGGCGTCCTGCGCCAAATTTCTTATGGCGCATGTGGGATGATGTACGTTGCTCATAAAATCTCCTTTTGCCAATCATAACACAATAATTGATGAAAAAAAGACTTGCGACATTCAAAGACAAAATCTTACAACATGCAACAAATTGCGCAATAAAAAATCCGTCACGATGACGGACTTTCCTCTTCTCCCTGTGTGCTCCTTTCAAGACTGTCTCGCACCCTGCAACCAACCTTGACCAAGGGCAGATACAGCACAAGCATGCTGGCCACCACGCTCACCACGTGGACAAGATCAAACCAAAGCCCCTTGACGTAGTAGGACACAAAGAAGGTGCCCAGCTTGTCATAAGCCACGTTTCCAACAACAAGCAAAATTTCAACCGAGGCAGAAAGAACACCAAAAATCATGCTGAAAACACCGCCAACAACTGCGCCCAAAACAATGGCCATCACCCCTGTTTTTCCCCTGAGCAAAAAGAAGAAAATCACCGCCAAAGACGGCCAATAAATGAAGTACAAAAGCACCCAACCCGCAACACCGTATATGGCCATTTCCACAAGGCAAAACACCACGGTTGCAGGAAGGGAATATCTGATCCCCCACGCCACAGAAAACACGGCAATGAGCAAAGTGACCACCTCTACGTTTGGCAAAAAAGACAGGGCAAATTTGAGGGCAACAAGAAGCCCAGCCATCACCGCAACGGTGGTGACGTATCTTGCTCCTTGCACGCTCTTTGTCTTTTTGCCTTTGGTTTTGCCCTTGTCAGTTTTCATTGTTCAAATTACACAATACAATGTTAAACACCGCATTTTGCATTATAAAGTCCTTGTTTTGCGTTATTGTGCCAAAACCCGCTCTTGCTCAATCAACAAGTATTGCGTAGGTGCATCCATCCACGAGAGGAAGTATGCCAACTCCAACTGCGGAGTAATTAAGCTTGACTCCGTCCACCACAGTCACCACGTAGCTGGTGCCATATTGGTCTGTTTCAATGGTGGCTCTTGAGGGGTTGCCCCAGCTGGAATCAAGACCTTTCAATGAAAAATTGTCCACGTTGTGCCACACGGAATAATACTTGCTTTCGGCATAGTTTTGTTCAAGGACGTCAATGGCAGATATGAATGGATTGAGGTCATCATCTCCGTACTCGTAGGCGCTGATTTTGCCCTCCTCAAACAAGTCCTTTATGGCGTCGTGGAGATATGCTTTTCTTGTTGTCACCTCAAAGCGTTTTTCGCCAACGTAAACCACAACGTGCTTCTCTTCAAAGTCCGCTTCGTATCCTCCAACTTGTTGCTGGAGGTCGTTGATTTCTTGCTTCAAGCGGTCAATCTCATCTTGAAGGGAGCTGTCGCAAGCAGTAAACACCACAAGAGAAAGCACCAACACCACAACCAAAATTGCCGTGATTTTTGCTGTTTTTGCCATAAAAAATACCCTCCGTACTTTTGTTTTCGGAGGGTTGTTGCATAGGAAAACCTACACTCGCTTCCCACCGAAACGATTGCTATTTTTGTTTACGGCCGGTCTCCCGACTTGGACAACGCATTGCGTTGGAGCGCCTTCCCCAAAGGTGGCGTGATCTCATCACTTCCTCACGGTAGCGGGGGCTGTGGCGGACTTGCACCGCTCTTCCCGATTATCTCCGTGCGCACACGGAGCACCTGTAAACGCTGTGATTGTAGCACCATTTTCAACAAAAATCAACACTTTCATCCACTTGAATGGTCTTGGCTTTTTTTGAAGAATATTGGCCAAAGCTCTCTGTTTTCACATGGTTGTGCGCCTGCGTTTGCGAGGGAGTGTCATCTCTCAAAGAATTTGAGAGAAAAATATCATTGACACAAGCCGACAAAAATATTATAATCATATAGAATTAAGTTTAAGGAGCGTCCAACATGTATACAAGATGTCCAAGTTGCAGAGCCGAAATCAGCTTTGAGCCCCCTGCGAATGCAGCATCTCTTCCTGACGGCTACAAACACAAAATTAAATGTCCCAGCTGTGGCGTGACCATTGGCGTCAAGATACCTCGTCTTGACAGCGCAGTGCAACCCACTTTTACACCTCAAAACCCCAACGCAGTTTCAAGCGAGCCCGTCTACACAGCACAAGCCCCTGAAGCTGTGGCACCCGCAAAAGACAAAAAGAAACCCTACGGCCGTGCAGCAAACATCTTTGCAATGATCTTCTCTGCACTCCTTGCAGTGATCCTCGGCATCGGTCATCTTGTCAACAACGGAAGCCTCACGGTGGATTTCCTTCAAGGACTTGCACTCTTTGATCCCATCGCACCCATTATGCTCCTCATTGAAGGTGGCGTAGAAGGCCTTGACATCATCGCAACAATCATTGCTCTCATCCCCACCATCACTCTTGCACTTGCAGCAATCAATGCCATCGTTGCAATCATCTGTTGCGCTGTTGGCACATATTCAAGAGCATACAACTTCATTTGGGGATTCCTCCTTTTGGTGGGTGGTGTTGCTTGTTTGTTCCAAACAACATTCCTCTTCATGGCATTCCCCGATTTGCTTGTGGAAATCACCGGCGGTGATTACACCCCCAGCATTATGGAACTCTTTATGCTCCCCGTCTTTGAAATCATTGAAACAAAAGCATGGGTCGCATTTGCAGTGCCCGGTCTTGGAATCATCTCTTTCCTCACCGCTCTCTTCTCACTTGGCGTCAGAAGAAAGAAAGCAAAGGCAGAATAATCTCAGCACAAATCAAAAGCCACGACTTGTTCGTGGCTTTTTTATTTGTCTTTTTTGTTTTTTTTGGGCTACATCATGGTTTGACCTTGGTCAACGTCATCTATGACGTAGAGGATTTCTGCCTCTTTGCCCGTGATGGCGTCAATATACACAAAATAGGTGCCATCGCTTTCACATTCAAACTCATAACACAAGGTTTCCTTTTCCCCTCTGTCTGGGATGAGCACAAGCCGTCCTTTTGTGACGGGAGCCATTGCCAACTGCCTCTCGGCATCACTCATAGTGATGGTTGGCTTGGGGATGTTCCTTTTGTGGTGGTTGTAGGCGTGATGGGCGCTGTCAAATCCCACAACTTCATCCCCTTCAATCTTGACTTTGACGAGGTCGGGATATAGGATTATGCCGTCAACGACAGGGGCAAGGTTGACGTAGGTGTGTCCGTGTGCAGTTGCGCTCCACACCACTTCAAGATTGTCATAACCCAGCTTTTTTGCAAAGCTCATGGCAATCTCCCCTGCGGATTCGCTGGTCTCGCCATCCTCTGTATTTGAGGTCAAGGAGTAGTTGACCACCTTTCCGCCCTTCACAGACAATTGAATATACCCTTGCTTTCCATTGAGATTAAAGGAGTAGTTTTCGGTGGGGATTCTTCCCTCAAACCTGCCAATATGCTTGACATCAGTGGCTTTGTCCAACAATTCCTCAACAATTTGCAATCCTTTTTCCTTGGAAATATCCTCTCCCACAAGCCCCTTTGTCTCACGGGACTCAAGCCCGTCTGAAAAAGGCCCGTCATATATCATTTCTGGATAGTCAAAATCGGGCTCGCTAAAGGCGGAAAAGGCCGATGCAAAGTTGTCTATGATTCCGTCATCGTCAAGGAACAGCTTGCCTTTGTCCAAATCTGCCCCAACCTTTTGCAAGGACTGCTTGAGGGTGTCCGCCAAGGGCTTCATTTTGGCAAGAGTTGCCTTGTCCTCTCCTGTCAGATTCTCCCCTTTTGACAGCTTGCCAGCAAGGTGCAAGGAGTAGTCCCCCAGTTGATTGACAAACTTGACTGCCGTGCGCACTCCCTCGTCTTGATTTTCAAAGGTGGCAAGATATTCCTCTATTAGCGTGGATGCGCACCATATCTCATACAACAAGGCCTCCTGTTTTTCTCCAGACTTGGCAACAGATAGTTTTGCCATGGTGGTGTCAATGTCATTGACGCCGTCAAGCAAGTTGTAGTAGGCACGTGCATACACGCTTTCCATTTGGCTCTGATACTTGGCCTGCATCTCAATTTTGTCTTGACTGAAATATAGCGCCACGCTGAGCCCAACAATTGCTCCAACTCCAATGGCATGGACAAATGCCAGCATTGCCGTGCGCATCCCTCTGCGAACCTTGGGATTGCGTGCTTTTTTTGTTTCTATGCTCTTTGAGCTTGATTTTTTGTTCAGTTTTGCGTCTTTCATATTCACCTCTAACAAAATGCGTGATTGCCAATGGACAGCTTCACCGGCCTTGACAGTATCCACTTGTTGGTGGCTGTGCGAGGATTGTAGTAGTACAAGCATCCATAGGTTGGATCCCAACCGTTGAGGGCGTCTTGTGCTGCACTTTTGGCTGTGGCGTTGGGTGTCAAGTTGATTTGACCGTCTGCAACGCAATCAAAGGCCCCAGATTGATATATCACTCCAGCAATGGTGTTGGGGAAGGATGCCGACCTCACACGATTGAGCACCACCGCTGCAACCGCCACTTGACCTGTGTACGGCTCTCCTCTCGCCTCGCCGTATATGACTCGGGCAAGGAGGTTGAGATCAGATGACGTGGTGCTTCCGCTGGACGTGGATGACAAAGTCACCCCCATGGCAGAGGCGGTGCGCTTGCCCACTATGCCGTCAACTGCAAGGCCGTTTCGCCGTTGAAAATACTTGACAGCGCTCACGGTTTGGGCCCCGTATATTCCGTCCACCACGCCTTTGTAATATCCCCAATTTTTCAGTTTGGTTTGCACCGTGCGCACGGTGCTTCCTCTGCTTCCTCGTTTGAGCACAGCCGCCTCTGCAATGACTCCGTCCTCTCCAAAAGCAAACACGCTTGTCAAAATGACGGAGAGCAAAAGCACCACAGAAAGGGACAAAATCAACACACTAAATCTTTTGCTTTTCATATTCACCTCGCCCCTATTTTGTTTCTATCCCCGGTTTTTATGCAAGATGATTAATTTCAAAAACAATGGCAATAATAGTGCTATGAAAGCAAAACTGACCCGAGTGATACTGCTGATTGCGTTGTCTTTGCTGACAACTTTGACAACAGCATGCAACGTTGATGCCACAAGCAAGGAGCATTCAAAAAGCGCGGACTTTGCCTTGCAAAGAGTGCAAGACAGCGTTGTGAGAATACATATCCGTGCCAACTCAAACCAAGAAATTGACCAAGCCGTAAAACTGCTTGTCCGTGATGAAATAACCTCTTATCTTGGGCACGCTCTTGAGGGATGCACCTCCAAAGCCGAGGCCCTTTGCGCCATAAAAAACCGCGTGAACAATCTGAAACAAATTGCAGATTGCACACTTTATAACAATGGTTTTGACTATAAAAGTGCCGTTTCGGTCAAAAAGGAGTGGTTTCCTGTGCGCACGTACAACGAGTACGTTTTTCCTGACGGGGTGTACGATGCCCTCATAATTGAACTTGGAAGTGGGGCCGGGGACAACTGGTGGTGTGTGGCTTTTCCGCCCCTCTGCTTTGTGCCCGGAGGAGATGATGAAACCGTCACCTACAAATCTTGGGTGAAAGAAATCCTTGACAAAATCTTTTAAACCAAAAAAGGAGTGTATATGAAAATTTTTAGAGAAATAGTCAAAAACACAGACATGGGCATCCAATCCATCACAAATCTATTGCCCTATTGCGAGGAGCAGAGTTTTAAAGACCTCATCATGTCACAGCAGGCAGAACTGCGTGACTTCTACTCCCGTGCTCTATGTGAGCTCAACTGCGAGGAGCAAGACCAAGCCAAAAGCGGTGTCATTGAAAAGACCATGTTGAAAGCAGGAGTCAATATGAACGCAATGTTCAACAACACCTCCTCACACATGGCGTCAATGCTCATTGACGGCTACACCATGGGGGTTGAAAGCGTGCAAAAGTGTGTCAATGAAATGAAAAAGGACGGCACCGAAATGCCGTCCATTGCCAGTGAAATAATCAAGTTTTACGACAAGTGCTCCAAGGCCTTGCGTGAGTATCTCTAAAACACTATTGTGTAAATGCCGTAGGTGGATGCTGTTGCCACAGGGATGATGCCATCAATTGATCCACCACCGTTGGTGAATAGGACGTTTTTGATTTTTTCTGCCAATTCGCTTGCGGTTTTGGCATAGCTTGCCGACACCTTGATTTCAAGGAGAATGCCATTGTCTCGTGCGTAGATGATGGCATTTTTCAAATCCTCATATCCGTCAACAAAGAGGTCAAAGTCCTTGTTGCCGTTTTCAATGATGGTGGCTTTGTAGTAGTCAAAGCTGGTGACGCAAGGAGGATTGAAGCACTCTGCATCAGGGATGTGAGTGTCCTTGACGTAGCCGTCTGTCACAAGGAAGTACTGCTTGTTGAGACGCTCCACTCTGTCCTCTGCGCTACTGCGGTCAGACCAAGTCGTGTCGCAAATAAACCACTCCTTGACGCCATCGTTGTTGACGTCAATGAGCACCTTGTTCCAGGCGTGTCCCTCGCTTATTCCGCCCACAAAGGCCTGTCCTGTGACACGGACTGCTTTTATGTCTTCAAGCCCGCAAAGGATGACGTATGCCTTGGCTCTGCCGTCACAGACTGCTTGTCCGTGGCCCTGGCCGTCGGCATCTGCAAAGACCCCTTCAAGAGAGAATGCGTTGTAGACAAGCTTTTCTTCAATGGTCATTTCGGTTTCAACAAGAGCGTAATCGTAGTCGGTTTTTTGTGCAATCCACTCATAGAATATGAGTGCCTTTTCATAGTCTGTCATGTCGTCCGTGACGTAGTCAATGGCAACTTGACGGACTGTTTGGTACAACGCCAACATCTTTTGGCTCTCGGGGCTGGAGTCAAACTTGGGCTTGTAGCCCCAGCCAACAACTCTATAAAGCATTTGGCTGTCCACGATTGCCGTGGGATATTCGGGGTTGTCGTCTATGGGGAGAGCCGTGCGTTTGTCACCGTTGTCAAGCATCTTGTAGTGCAGGAGTGCGGTTTCATCTTGGGTGACGTTTGATGCGGGAGCAAAGTGGGTGGTGGGGTTCATAAACACGCTTTTGTCCGTGACGTACAACACGTAGTCAAAGTACTGCCCTGTGCTCTCGTAATAAGAGTAGCCCGTGCGGATGTTAAATCCGCCTGCCTCATCTGATGAACCCAATGCAATTGACAGCGCATCCTTGTGATCAACGTCGTTGAGCACGTCAAAGGTGTCGGGGTTTGCAAAGGGGAATCCGTTGGATTTGTCCTTTATTTCATCGCCAACAACAACCGTGAGATTTCTTGTGGACAGGGCGTGTTGCACAAATCTGTTAAGGTCGGTTTGGTCAATGACGTAGCCGTTTTCAACACCGCTGTCCCACACAAAGACGTCTTTGATGTAGTCCTCATATTCGGTGTAGTCAAGCTCTGTGAAGGCAAACACAATCAGTTGTTTGCTGACAACTCCACCCACCGTTGCGGTGACAATGTTCTCGCCATAAGCGGGCTCAAATGTCAGCATGCGACCGGTTTCGGACAAAGTTCTTTGACCGCTTTCATCTCTAACCGTCCAAGTGACAGGCATATCAAGGTCCGTCTTGCCAATGGGAGTGGTTGACAAAGTGATGGTGACCTCCTCTCTATCAACGCCTTCCACCAATTGATAGTACTGCACCGTTGCCCCTTCTCCAATGGGAGTTGCTCCGCTTTCAATGGCAAGAGTGGCTGTGCTCACGGCGGAGTAGACTTCAATGACGTTCACCATGACAGACGTGCTGAGGGTTGTGGTGCCATCGCTCATTGTCAACGTGATGACGTGTGTTCCAACCCCTGCGGGAGTGTAGTCAAAGGTTTCTTTGTCACAAAGCACCGTATTGTCCATCGTCCACTCAAAAGTGACCTCTGTGTCCTCGGGCAATGCAGACTTGTTCCATTCAGCAACAAGGGTGATTGTTTCAATATTGTCGTGCTCTTGCTGTATTGCTCCGTCAAGAATGCTGTGGGTTAATGATGCTATGGTGACGTTTGCAAGAGTGGGGGCATATTGCAGGGTGACGATTATGGTGTTGGTGCTTTTGACTCCGTCAACCTCTGCCCAAAACTCAAAGGACGTTGATGAATATTGGTCAAAAGTGTATGCGAGAGTGCTTGTGGTTGCCCCTGAAATCGCGCCCTTTTTGCCGTCCTCGGACTTTATATACCACTTGTACGTGACCTTTGAAGGAGCGTCATCGTTGATGGTCGCTTTGATAGAAAACTTGTCGCCTACCACAGCTTGATAGGTGCCCTCTGCCTGTTTTTCAAGGCCGTCCACCACGGACAGTTTGACTTCTTTGACCTCTGGCTTTTCTGTTGAAGTTTGAAACAGCCCCTCAAAAATTGAGCATGCAGTAAAAGTTGACAGCACCGCCACCAACAACAAAACGACCATTGCTCTTGTCACAAATCTTGCCATATGCACCTCAAATCTGTTTTGAATATAAAACAATTATCAGCGGGATTTTTCCAACTTTTGACGGCAAAACCCTATTGTATCACGCGTATGCGCGATTACATTGTTTTATTAATATTAACTTATTTGACACTTCTTGTCAATATTGCTTTGTTGTGCTAAAATATGGGTATGTCAAAAGCAGAATTCAATTTTACAACACCCATATCACGGGAAGAAGCGCTGAAATTCCACCCTATGACCCTCGCCTTCATTGGCGATGCGGTGCAATCACTTTATGCCCGCACTCGCATATCCTTGAGCTCCTCCTCAAAGACAGGCGTGCTCCACAAGGAAGTGACCAAGGTTGTCAAGGCGGTGGCCCAAGCCCGTGTGGCAGAGGTTCTTCTTCCAGAATTTGATGAGGTTGAAGCGGACGTTTTCCGCAGAGCACGCAATTGCCAAATTCAAACCTCGGCCAAGCACGCAGACAGAAGCGAATATCGCAGAGCAAGCGGTTTTGAAGCGGTGCTTGGCTTCCACTACATCACAGGAAATAACGAGCGACTTTTCTACATCCTTGAAAAGTGCTTTGAGGAGAACAAATGATCATCTACGGCAGAAACCCAGTTAAAGAAGCATATCGTGCAGGCAAAACAATTGAAAAGTTGTACTTGCCCAAGGGCGCACCAGACCCCGTGCTTTCCCCCATTTACAAGATGGCAAAGGAAAAGCGCACGGTCATATCCTACGTTGACAAGTTCACCATGGACAAGCTCAGCGAAGGTGGCAATCATCAAGGCGTCCTTGCTCAAATCACCGACTTTGACTACTGCACCGTTGAGGACATTATGGACCTTGCAAAGTCCAAAGAGGAGGACCTCCTCATTGTGCTCCTTGACGGCATAACCGACCCCCACAACCTTGGGGCAATTGTGCGCAGTGCAGAGTGCTTTGGTGCACACGGCATTGTCATCCCCAAGCATCGTAGCGTGGGTGTCAACGACACCGTGGTCAAGGTGGCAAGTGGTGCAACCGAGCATATGCTCATTGCAAAAGTGACCAACATCAACGACACAATCAGAATGCTCAAAGAGCACAATGTGTGGGTTTATGCAACGGATTTTGATGGTAAAGCCTCCAAATTGACAAATATGACAGGCAATATTGCCATTGTCATTGGCAGCGAGGGCGAGGGCATCAAGAAGCTTACAAAGGAGCTTTGCGATGACACAATCACAATCCCCGAGTATGGCAAAATCAACTCCCTCAACGCATCGGTTGCCACAGGCATCATCCTCTACGAAGCGGTTAGACAAAGAAAATGACAGACCTCTACGCCACAATCATCCGTGCAAAAAACGGCGATGAACAAGCCAAAGAACAGCTCCTTCTCCACTACGAAAAGGAGATCTTTGACGTGGCAAGCACCTATCAAAACGTGGACGGATATGCCGTTGAAGATCTGGTGCAAGAGGGCAAAATTCTGCTTACAAAACTCATTGAAATATATGATGAAAACAAGGGCGCCCTTGGGGGACTTCTGCGCACAGCCCTTGGCAACAAGTTCAAGGACCTTGCAAGGAAGCAATCTCCCGTCACCGTGTCAATCACGTCTCCCACTCAAGACGAGGAGCACGAGGAGGATGACGGGCTCATTGGCACAATTCCATCAGGAGAGCCAACTCCCTTTGACGTGCTCAACCGTATGGATGAAATGAAGTCCTTTTACAAATCTCTTCAAGAGCTTCTCTCCCAGGACCAATACGCCGTGATGTGCTTGTATTTGCAAAACTACTCTTACAAGGAAATTGCCGAGAGATTGAACCTCTCAACAAAAAAAGTGGACAATCTCATCCTTGCCTCAAAGAAAAAAATCAAAAACAGCAGTTTGGTGAAATAATGGCGCTGACAATCAATGTGACGTACAAGGGCAACGGCAACAACGCAAGAAAGTTCGCTGAAAAAATGTTGTCATCGGGGATAGTGGACGAAATCCGCCGTGAGGCCGGCAACTTGAAATATGACTACTATCTTCCCCTCAAAGAGGACGGCACAATTCTCCTCGTTGACGTGTGGGAAAATCAAGAGGCTCTTGACCGCCACCACCTCTCCCCTGTTATGAGCAAAATCCTGTCATTGAGAGAAAAGTACAACCTGACAATG
>JAFVYE010000060.1 GCA_017500745.1 Clostridia bacterium
GAGATCTCTGCAGAAACCGCAGAGGGTATAAACGGAGTGTTTGATTATGTCAAAGGAAGAACCGTCTGTCTTGCAGGGCAATCTGCTGTCGGCAAAAGCTCTCTTATCAACGCAATTCTTGACAATGATGAGTGTGAAGTAGGAGAGTTGGCACGCAAAATCAAGCGTGGCAAAAACACAACAAGGCGTATTGAGATCTACAATCTTGGCGGAACGTACCTTATGGATACTTGTGGATTTAGTATGCTTGAAGCAGTTGACATTGAGCCCGAAGCATTGCGTCTATATTTTGATGACCTTGAGGTGTACAGAAATGAATGTAAGTTTAACACTTGCACCCATCGTGATGAGCCAGACTGCGCCGTCAAGTCTCACGTGGGCAAGGAAATAGGTCAAGGCAGATACGACAGATACAAACTCATCTATGATGAGCTTGAAGAAAGGAGAAAAAACAAGTATGAGTAAGGTTAAAGTTGCACCAAGCATTTTGTCAGCAGACTTTGCCAACATGGCAGAAGCAGTTAAAAATTTGAAAGATTGGAATGCAGATTGGGTGCATTGTGACGTCATGGATGGAGTCTACGTGCCAAATATCACCTTTGGCATGCCCATGGTCAAAGCACTACGCAAATATAGCGACATGTTTTTTGACGTCCACCTAATGATCACAGAGCCCGAAAAATATGTAGGCGAGTTTTGTGACTGCGGAGCAGACATGGTCACGTTCCATCCTGAAGCAAGCAAAGACGCACTTAAAGCTATTGAAATTATCAAGTCAAAGGGGAAATTGTGTGGTGTTGTTCTTAATGCAGATCAACCCTTTGCTGTCATTGAACCTTATCTTGACAAGGTTGATATGGTGCTCATAATGACAGTTCAAGCTGGCTTTGGTGGACAAAGTTTCCGCCGTGACAGATTGGAAATGGCAAAGAAAGTCAAAGCAATCAAGGACGAAAAGGGATATGATTATCACATTCAACTTGATGGTGGCGTTTGTCCCGACAACATTGCAGAGTGTGTTGAAGCAGGCGCAAATGTGGTAGTTGCAGGAAGCGCTGTGTTCAAAGCAGTCAACCCCAGCAAAGCTGTCAATGCAATGCAAATAGAGTGCTAACGCGCGCATATACTATGGAAAAGATATACAACAAACTTGTCAGAGACAAAATTCCAGAAATAATCACAAATTCTGGAAAAACGTGCTCATATGAGATTTTGGACAATGAAAATTATGCTCAACTCCTTGACCAAAAACTCTTTGAAGAAATGCTTGAATATCATCAAGACAAAAGCATGGAAGAACTTGCAGATATTGTAGAAGTAATTTACGCAATAGCAAAATCAAAGGGTTGTTCAGTTGATGAATTTGACAAAATACGCAAAGACAAGGCAGACGAAAGAGGAGGCTTTGACAAGAAGATTCTTTTAAAATCTGTTGTATATGAAGAAGAGTAAACAATAAATCGGCTGTTCGCCGATTTTTTTGTGTCACACAATCATAACCTTGCGTATAATGACGCGAGGTGAATATGAAAATAGTAGTATTAATGTTCCAAAACCTTTGAAACCGATATTCCGCTTATTCAAAAAACTTTGCAAAGAAAAAAGCCCGTCTATGTGACGGGCAAGTGTTATGCTTGTAAATGATTACACGCGGTCAACTTTGCCTGAACGAAGACAATGTGTGCAAACGTAGGTATATTCTGCGCCACCAGTTGCAGTTTTAACTTTGACCTTTTGGACGTTGGGTGCCCAACTACGTCTTGTTTTTCTGTTGGAGTGGCTGACTTGGTTGCCGCTCAGTTTGCCTTTACCGCATACGCTACATACTCTGGACATATCTAATACCTCCTTGATAACGTTGACATTTTAACAAATTGACATAAGTTTGGCAACTGTTTTACCCCAAAATTATTGATTTACTTGCAAAATATTTTTACATATAGTAAAATCATTGCAAAAGGAAGTCATTATGTCACTTACAACATCCAACATTTACGGAAAAATTTCAATCTCAGACGAAGCCATTGCCATAGTTGCATCTCATGCTGCGTCCGAGTGTTATGGCGTGGTAGAAATGGTATCACGCCGTTTTAGTGATAACATTGGCAATCTTTGGGGCAAGTCAAATGAGGGCAAAGGAGTAAAAGTCACTTCTGTTGACAATCTCATTCACGCAGAAGTTTACGTCATACTCAAAATTGGCGTAAACATTGAAACAGTCAAAAAGTCTATCGCTGACACGGTAAAGTTTGCAGTTGAAAACTTTACAGGCATGAGAGTCCGTCTCGTCCAAGTCAACGTTGTTGGCATCAGAGTTTAACAATAGAGGAAATATGAACAGTATAAACGGCATAACATTCAAAGAAATGCTTGCTGGGGGAGTTAAAGCATTAGAGCTCAATCGTGCACTTATTGACGAATTGAACGTTTTTCCTGTGCCCGACGGCGACACCGGCACAAACATGTCATTGACCGTAACAACGGCAATGCGTGAAGTTGGTCTAACTGACACGGAAGAACTTGACAAAACTGCACTGGCATTTTCAAAAGGAGCTCTCAAAGGCGCACGTGGCAATAGTGGCGTCATTCTTTCACAGATTTTCAAAGGATTTGCAATTGCTCTTGACAACAAAACAGAACTCAATGCAAAACTCTTTGCTGAAGCACTCAAAAAGGGCACCGAAATCGCATACGGCGCTGTGACCAAACCCAAGGAGGGCACAATCCTCACCGTTGTCAGAGTTATGGGCGAAAACGCAGTTAAGTTTGCAAAGGGCAGAAATGTAGATTTCCTCGTATTTTTGAAACAAGTAATTGAAGCAGGCGAACAAATCCTCGCAAAAACACCCGAGATGCTTCCCATTTTGGCAAAAGCTGGCGTTGTTGACGCAGGTGGTAGAGGATTGCTCACGATCATAGAAGGTTTCTATTCTGTCCTTGCAGGCGAAGAAATCAAAATGATCAGAGATGATGCTGTGCGTCCTGCTGCACTCACTGTCAACGCATCTGGCGCAGTTGTCAAGGAAGATGACATCCTTGTCAACGACTATGACAACATTACGTTCCAATACTGCACAGAGTTTTTCATCACACACCTCAACTCAACAACTACATCAAGCAATATAGACAAGTTTAGAGATTATTTGATGACGATCGGCGATTGCGTCCTTGTCATTGGCGATCTTGAGCTTGTCAAAACCCACGTTCACACAAATCATCCCGACTTGGCTCTCAAGCATGCACTCAAACTTGGCGAACTTGATGGTGTCAAAATTGAGAATATGGTTGAACAAAACCGCAAAATCAAAGGCGAAGATTCAAAGAACACTAAAAAAGTGCCCGAAAAAGACTTTGGCATGGTTTCTGTCTGTGCTGGCGATGGCCTTAGTGCAATCTTCAAAGACCTTATGGTTGACGTTGTGGTTGAGGGCGGTCAAACAATGAATCCAAGTGTCTATGACATACTTGGTGCAATCAACTCAGTAGGAGCAAAGAACGTTTACGTTCTTCCCAACAATCCCAACATCATTTTCGCTGCAGAACAAGCCAAGGAGCTCGCAGACGTCAACGTTTACGTTATTCCTACAACTTGTTCGCCCGAAGGCATTTCTGCTGCACTTGCTTTCTCCCCCGACCTCACAGCGGAAGAGAACTTTGAAAATATGAAGGCATCATTTGCTGGAGTCAAAACCGTAGAAGTTACTCACGCCGTGCGAAATACCCGTATGAATGGATTCTCCGTCAAAGAGGGTGATATCATTGCAATCAGCGGAAAAAAGATTGTTGCAAAGAGCACCTCAATCACTGAAGCAACTCTTGCAAGTGTAAGAAAAATTTGCACCGACTGTGATATGGTGACAATGTACTACGGCGAGGGAGTGACCGAATCAGAAGCAGCTCACGTAGCAGAAGTCATCAGCGAAGAGTACCCCGACCTTGAAGTTGCAACATACTACGGCGGACAACCTCACTATTATTACATTCTTTCAGCAGAATAAAATGAAACTAACGGACATAAAAGGCGTTGGTGCACAAATGGAGAAAAAACTTTGTGCCCTTGGCATTGCCTCTGTTGGCAATATTTTATCCTTTTTTCCGTCAAAATACGTTGATTTAGGATTGCCCACCTCTGTTTTGGAAGCAGAGGAAGGGCAATTTTGCTTATTTGAAGGCGAAGTTGTTCGTCTAAAAGAGACCTCTGGCCGTAAAAAGGCTTTCACCGTCACTTTCAAAGATGTGATTTCTCGCAAAAACACTTATTTTAACGCAATTTTCTACAATCAACCATATTTGAAGGCAGAATTTGAAGTGGGAAAAAAGTTCCGGCTGTTTTCAAAGATAAGCGACAGCGGTTTTTCATTGCTTGTCAATCCTACGGTTGAGCCAATTGACAAACTCAAACTGCTCACAAAGGGAATTTACACCGTTTATCCTCTCAAAAATGAAATAGGACAGAGAACTTTCAAAAAATTGGTGTACGAAAGTTTTTTAATGCTCGGTTACAAACCGACAATTTCTGGCATATGCGAGGGCACTTCCACCCCCATAGAAAATGCAATAACTTTTGACAAACTCAATGAAAATTTGACAGACAGTCAATTTGCGCTGTTTGATACCCTCTACAAGATTCACTTTCCAAAAAACGAGGACGAATGCAACAAAGCCCTTGAAACACTTTCTGCCGTTGATTTTGCAATTGGTCTCAAAACCTATAAAAAAATCGCGTTTATCTGCTGAAAAATCAAGAAAAGAATTATATTTGCCAACATTAAACGTAATAGATAAATTTTTGGCAAACATTGAATTTCCTTTGACAAATTCACAAAGAAATGCAATTGAATCTATAACAAATGATCTAAACAGCAACAAGAATATGTCAAGGATCGTAAGTGGCGACGTTGGCTCAGGGAAGTCAATCGTAGCATATTTTGCCCTGACGTATTCGGCTCTTTCATCAAAGCAGTCTGCATATATGTGTCCAACAGAAATTTTGGCAACACAGCAATTTTATGCTTACAAAAAGCTTGCAGACAAACTTGGAATATCCTGCGCACTTTTAACTTCATCAACCAAAACTTCAGATAGAAAAGCAATTTTATCCGCCTTAAAAAGCGGAGAAATAGCTGTGGTCTTTGGCACTCATTCATTGGTGTCAAAGGACGTTGAATACAAGTCCTTGTCCCTTGCTGTAATTGATGAACAACACAAATTTGGCGTATCCTGCAGGGCAGAACTTGAAAACAAAGGTGCAACCGACATCTTGACACTCACAGCAACGCCAATTCCTCGCACGCTCGCCCTCACGCTCTATGACGACATTGACGTGTCCAGCATATACAAAAGGGCTATTGCAAAAACAAACGTTTCTACAAAAATTGTCCCCGAACACAAGCTTGATGGACTCATTGAATACATTGTAAAAGAGTGCAATGAGGGCAAACAGGCCTTTGTAGTGTGCCCAACAATCAAGGATTGTGAAGGCCTTGACATATATTCAGTTGACAAATTTATTGCCGAATATTCGCAAAAATTAGGGAATCTAACCGCATCAATATTGCACGGAAAGATGTCTGCAACCGACAAGAAGGAGGCAATGGAGCAGTTTTCGCTTGGAAAAATTGACCTCCTTGTTGCAACGTCACTTGTTGAAGTTGGCATAGACACGAGGGCTTCAATTATTGCGATACTCAATGCAGATAGATTTGGTCTGGCATCACTTCATCAGCTCCGTGGACGTGTGGGTAGA
>JAFVYE010000061.1 GCA_017500745.1 Clostridia bacterium
ACAAACGGATCGTATGGCATTTTTCCACTCCTTTGAGCATGCGCTCTATTTGCATATTGAGTCCAAGATAGATGGTGTTTGACAACACACCTTCACCAATCTTTATGTCCATTTGGTTGTAGCTTTCAACCATTCTATTGTAGGTTGATTTCAACAAAAACGACAGTTCATCTGCATTTTTGGCAAGATAATCATCCTTGTTTGTACATTTGCCCAAGTTGTTGACCACAACGTTGTAGCGTCCTTTTTTGCTGTCCTCTTCAACGTCATCAACTGCGTCAAGGAGATATATGAGTCTTCCAAGATTGTATGTGAACAAGTCCACGTTGTCATCTGTGTTGACAAGGAGTTTTGTCATATCTCTCATGACAACTGCAGTGCAATCTGCCACCTCATCAATGTTGGCGCTGTTTGCCTTTTCAAGCTTGTTAAGGCGACCAAACTCCCTCTTCATCAGCTTGTCAACCTCGGGCATACGACGGGTTGCAGCACGCTTTCTGAGGTGCAACCTCCACTTGATTGGAAGCCGTGATGCCTTGCCATCCGTGACGTCATCTGCCACGTTGTAATAGGTGAGGAGCACAGCAACGTCTGCCGCCTTCAAGGACAACTCGTCCACCTCAATCATAGGTTTCTTTTTGCCATTGAGGAAGCACACCTTCCTTTCAATCTTTGGATCAACTCCCGCAATTGAGTGCAGAAGCACGCTGTAAAAGGTCACGTCATAGTTGGTGCAAAGACGTGTAAGAGGACCGCCTGTCTTGCCAAGGGCTCTGCACAATCCGCAGTAATACCCCTGAAAGACGTTGAAGTCCTTTATATACATATTGTTTTTGTCGGGTATGACGTAGCCAAACATAACACTTAGGGTTGGACAAATCCCACCTTGCGATAGACCTTTGACAAGGTTTTGTTTGCAAGGTATGAAGCAGTTGATGCGCCCTTTTTCATGATCTCGCCAAGATAGTCCTTGTTCTTCATATAATAGTCGTACTTTTCTTGTATGGGCTTCAAGTGCTCCACAACACATTCGCCGACCTTGATTTTGAAGTCTGCGTATGACGCTCCTTCAAACTCCTTTTCGGCCTCCTCAATGGTTGTGCCGTTGAACACGGAGTAGATGGTTAGCAAATTGCTGATGCCGGGCTTATCTTCTCTGAACACGATGTCGTGGTCACAGTCTGTGACTGCACGCTTAAACTTGCGCATGACGGTGTCTGCATCGTCAAGAAGGAACACAACACCCCCTGCGTTGTCGTCTGTCTTGCCCATCTTGGCTGTGGGATCAAGGAGATTTGCAATCTTTGCCCCTTGCTTGGGGAAGATGCCGTCTGGCACCACAAAGGTGGGAGAATACTTTGAGTTGAAGCGTTGTGCAATGTCTCTTGCAAGTTCAAGATGTTGCTTTTGGTCCTTGCCGATGGGCACGTAATCCGTTTGATAAAGGAGGATGTCTGCCGCCATCAAAGTAGGATATGCAAAGAGTCCAAGATTGATGTTTTCGGGATGTTTCAAACTCTTGTCCTTGAATTGAGTCATACGGCTTGCCTCGCCAAATTGCGTATAGCAGTTGAGCACCCATGCAAGTTCTGCATGTTGAGGCACGTGGGACTGAACAAAGAGCACGCTCTTTTCAGGATCAAGACCAATGGCAAGGAACAATGCCATAAAGTCATAAGTGCGCTTGCGAAGATCTGCAGGCACGTTGTCCACGGTAATAGAGTGCATATCTGCAACCGTGTAGATGCATCTGTATTCATCTTGCAGGCGAATCATATTTTTGAGTGCGCCAATATAGTTGCCCAGTTGCAAATCGCCGGTGGGTTTCAGCGCGCTGTAAACAATCTTGTTTGACTGAATAGGGGTTTTATCTTGCATATTTTCCATATTAACCTCTTGTATTGCCACTTTGAGCAAAGTCAAGGACTGCTTGCTTTGCCTCAGATTTTTCTATAACTTTGGTGTGAAGCACCTTTTTTTCGCTGAGATAATATATCTCTCCGGGACAGTCAAGACCACTTTCAAATTGCAGTTTGAGCATGGCTTTCAAGGGGTCCTTCTCCCTCTTGCCCGTGAGTCCTTCAAGGACGTCTGTTGCAAACTTATATGGGCTTGCCGTGGACACAATGATGGTGGTTGTGTCGTCATCGGTGTCAATTGAGTAGTCGTTGTACACACTGCCTGCAACTGCTGTGTGAGGGTCAAAGGTGACGTCATCAAGGTCAAAGTAGTTGAAGATTGCTTCCTTGGTTTCTGTCTCGTCTGCCCAGCCCGCCTCAAAGATGCTGTTGTCAAGAAGATCCTTGTCAAAGCTGAACTCACCCTTCTCTTTCAAGTCATTGTACAATCTTGTTATGAGGGCGCTGTCCCGTCCACAAAGCTCATACAAAAGTCTTTCAAGATTGGAGGATACCAAGATGTCCATTGAGGGGGAAGCCGTCTTGTAAAAGTCACGCTTCACAGAATATACACCGCTGGCAAAGAAATCCACCAGCACGTTGTTTGCGTTGGATGCCACAATAAGTTTGTTGACAGGAAGCCCCATCTTATACGCATAGTATCCTGCAAGGACGTTGCCAAAGTTGCCTGTGGGCACCACAAAGTTGATTTTGTCGCCGTACTCAATTTCCCCACTTGCCACAAGGTCCACGTAGGATGAAACGTAGTAAGCAATTTGAGGGGCAAGTCTGCCCCAGTTTATTGAGTTGGCAGAGGACATTGCTCTTTTGGACTCTTTGAGGGTGCTTATGACCTCGTTGTCACAAAAGATTTCCTTGACTGCCCTTTGTGCGTCATCAAAGTTGCCCTTGATGCCCACCACAGACAAGTTGCCACCTTCTTGAGTGACCATTTGGAGCTTTTGCATTTTGCTTACGCCCTTGTCTGGGAAAAACACCAAAATCTCACTGCCGTCAACGTCCTTGAATCCCTCAAGGGCTGCCTTGCCTGTGTCGCCACTGGTGGCCACAAGGACAAGGGTTTTTTCATCAATGCCCAGCTTCTTTTTGGACGCAACCATAAGATGAGGGAGCAAAGTGAGGGCCATATCCTTAAAGGCAAAGGTAGGACCGTGCCACAGCTCCATCACAAAAAGGTTGTCCTCAATTTTGACTACGGGGCAAGGATCTCCGTCAAAGCGGGAATAGGCCTTTTGGGCGTAGCCCAACAGCTCGTTTTCGTCAAACTCGTCCATGTAAAGAGCAAGGATTTTGGCAACTCTTTCGGGATATGAAAGCTCGGCAAGCATATCCACAAACTGGCCGTCTATTGTTGGAAAAGACGACGGAACAAACAGTCCGCCGTCGCTTGCAATGCCCTTTACTATGGTTTCAGATGCAGAATAGGTTTCCCCTCCGCCTCTGGTGCTGACGTATTTCATATTCTATTAGCCCAAATATTTTTTGAGGAATTCAGGGCAAGCATCCTCGTCCTCGCTGACGGTGACAACAAATCTGGTGTCTGTCTTTTCTGCGATTTCTTGAAGGTCGCTGAAAAAGTGTTCCATCTCGTTGATGTGTCTGCCAAGCATGCGATGTGCACCGTCAAGATATGCCACTTCAATGTCGTGGTTGCCTGCAAGGACGCCATAGATGAATCCAACCAACATATCCTCACGGATGTTTGCTTCGGTGCCACGTCTAAGATCGGTGGTGTTGAAGGTGCGGATTTGGTAGCGGAGTGAATACATATATCTGTCTGTATCTGTCAAAAATACGATGTCACCCTTTGCAGTTTCAACGTTGTCGTTGGCACGATCAATGATTGCTTTTGTCTTGCCTGTTCCTTTTGTTCCTGTAATAAGTTCTATCATTTTTCACCTCTGATTATATTTTATAGAAAATATAACCGAAATTCAAGCCCTAATTTGTTTATTCGTCTATGTTTTCAAGAAGTTTGTTTTGGACAGCGATTTGAAGTGCCGAAATCATCTCGTCCATGTCACCAAGCATAAACTTGTCAAGAGAGTAAAGAGTGAAACCAATGCGATGGTCCGTGACTCTGCCTTGAGGGAAGTTGTAGGTGCGGATACGCTCACTTCTATCCCCTGTGCCAACTTGAGCACGTCTTGCCTCTGCATATTCCTTGTCTGCTTGTGACTGGAAGTGGTCGTAAAGCCGTGACTTCATAACCTTCATTGCCTTTTCTCTGTTTTTGATTTGGCTTCTTTCATCTTGACACTCAACCACGATGCCTGTGGGGATGTGTGTCATACGAATTGCAGATTCTGTTTTGTTGACGTGTTGTCCGCCTGCCCCTGAACTGCGATATGTGTCAATCTTGAGGTCCTTTTCTTCAATGACAATTTCAACGTCCTCTGCCTCGGGGAGCACCGCCACCGTGACGGTTGAGGTGTGGATTCTGCCTTGTGACTCGGTTTCGGGCACTCTTTGAACACGGTGCACGCCACTTTCAAACTTCAACTTGCCGTATGCGCCCTTGCCTGTGATCATAAACACGGCTTCCTTGACGCCACCAAGTTCTGTCATGTTGAGGTTGATCTCCTCAACCTTCCATCTGTTGGCATCTGCGTAGTGATGATACATCTTCATAAGCTCGGTGCCAAACAAACTTGCTTCCTCACCACCTGCGCCACCACGAATTTCTACGATGACGTTGTTGTCCTCATTGGGATCTTTGGGGAGGAGCGCAATCTTGAGGTTGTTTTCATCCTCATCAATGACGCCGTAAAGCCCGCTGAGTTCCTCTTTCAAGAGGTCTCGCATATCGGGATCAGTTTCAACTGCCAACTCCTTTTCGCAATCCTCAAACTGCTTTTTGTGTTGACGATAGACCTCGTAGCACTCAACAATGGGTGTAAGACCAGCCAGCTCCTTGCCAAGCTCTCTAAACTGCTTTTGGTCGGCAATGACTGAGCTTTGTGACAAGAGATCGCCAATTTCATTGTATCTATCCTTGATTTTGTCAAGTTTGAGAAGCATTCCAGCGGATATCTTCATAAAAATAACTCCGTATTGTTAAATCTATATTAATTTCTTGTGACAACGGCCATACGTTCTATTCCTTCAAGGTCCTTGAAGATTTCAACGCTGTATGCCGAGAATATTTCCTTTATTTGTTGTCCTTGACCTATGCCAAACTCAAGGAGCAAGGTTCCACCCTCGTTGAGATGATCAAGGTTCTTTGCGATTTCACGATAAAAATCAAGTCCGTCTGCGCCTCCGTCAAGAGCAAGGGTGGGCTCAAAGTCCTTGACCTTTTTGTCAAGGTCAATGACGTCTTTTGTGGGAATGTAGGGAGGATTTGACACAATGAGGTCAAAGCTTCCATCAACTGCCTTGAACATATCGCTCAAATAGCACTTGACTTTTGCTCCAGATGAAAGCACGTTTGCCTTGGCCACTTCAAGAGCGGGCACAGACACGTCGCTGGCACTCACCGTGGCAGAAGTGTTTTTTGCTATTGCAATTGCAATAGCACCACTGCCTGTGCAAAGGTCGTGACAAGAGGTGTATCCCTTCTCCTTGATGGCGTTGATTGCCTTTTCTGCAAGAAGTTCAGTTTCGGGACGAGGAATGAGCACTGCCTCGTTGACGGCAAGTCTAATGCCGTAAAACTCGGTGTTTCCAAGGGCATATTGCAAGGGCTTGCCCCCTGCCATCTTGTCTGCAATCTTCATTGCACTCTCATATTCGGTGGCTGTGAGATGGGATATTGCACCAAGTTCGCCACGCTTTTTGCCCGTGACTTCAACAAGAATCCAATCTATGTCGCTTTGATCAATGCCTTCCACCTTTGCTTCAATGCGTTTGCGTGCAACGGGAGTGGGCATCTTGATGTCAAACTTTGTTGTGGGCATATTGGGGTCAGCGTCAAGAGCAAGCACGGTTTTGAACGCTGTGATGCTCACCTCAAGCATATCGTCCGTGGGCTCTTTGGTTGTGAGCTTTTGGAGCCACATGCCCGGGGCGCGCAATATGCGTGCGGGAAGTGCGTCAAACTTGGCGAGGAACTTCAACAGCTCGTATGAAATGCCTGCCACAATGGGCAAAAATATGAGCTTGCAAGGCATCTTGATGAGAGCGTTCAAAATGTTGTTGTCTGTGAGCCAACCAAGTTTTTCAAGCCCCCAGTTGACAAGAGTGAACACAAGGATGCTTACTGCCACCACCAAAAAAGTGAAGGTTGTGCCACAACGGCTGTGCTGAGTGGACATGGTGCGTGCGTTTTCAACGGTGAGTTCAAGGCCATGTTCAAAGCAACTGATGACCTTGTGCTCTGCGCCGTGATACATAAACACACGTCTGATGTCCTTCATCAAGCTGACAATGAGTATGTACGATATAAAAATGCAAAGCATAATGCCACCCTCAATCAAGCTGTAAAAAAGACTTGAAAGGGAGTGGTCTGCAAGAGCGGGAATTCTGAAAAGAAGTCCCGTGAGGAAGTTGGGCAAAAACACAAAAATGCCAACGGCAAGCAATACGCCAAGGACAAGTGAAAATCCCATGATTATGTTCATGGGGTTGATCTTGAACTTTTCTGCCACCTTTTTTTCAAACTTGCTGGGCTCGGCAAAGTCGCCGTAAACCTCGGCAGAGCGCATAAGAATGCCCATGCCATCATAGAGCTGGCTGACCAAATTTACGATGCCACGGATGAAAGGAACACGGGTTATTTTGCTCCTTTCCTTGATGCTTTTGATACGTTTGCTTTCAACTGTAATCTCGCCAGTTTCGGTGCGTACTGCCGTTGCAATGGCAGTTGCGCCCTTCATCATGACACCTTCAAGGACGGCTTGACCGCCAATTGAAGTCCTCTTTACAGCGCAATTTTTTTTGTTTTTTGCCATATTTCCTCTAAAAAAAGCAAAATGCAGTCATTTGGTGACTGCATTTCTTCCAAACTAATTGAGATTGTATCTCTTCTTGAACTTATCAACACGGCCACCGGTGTCAACAAGCTTTTGCTTGCCGGTGAAGTAAGGGTGACACTTTGAGCAGATTTCAACTCTAAGTTCGTCGCACTTCTTTGTTGTGCCTGTTTGGAAGGTGTGTCCGCAAGCGCAGATAACGTTTACGGTGTGGTAATCGGGATGAATACCTTGTTTCATGTTCAGTTCTCCTGATAGTGATTTTTACACCCACACGCGCCAATGTGTTTACGCGTATATGACATAAAGTTTCTTTATTATAACACAAATCAAAATTTAGTCAAGCAAATATAACCCCTTTTGCGCACTTTTAATGGCCTATGCCTTGTCCACTCAAAAAAGTATTTATTTTTCTCCTCAGTATTGACACTTGAATTTTGTAGGAGTATCATTCTCTTACAAAACAACTCTGGACAGGGTGAAAATCCCTACCGTTGGTAATGCGCAAGCTAGTCCGACAGCCCCAACAGCTGATGTGGTGAGATTCCACAACCGCCCGTATAGTCGGAATGGGAGAGAGATATGAAAAAGACTCTTTTTGTTGCAGAAGTTGCAGTTTTTTCTGCACTTGTTTTTGTGGCGACTATCGTTGTTGCCATCCCCTCCGTTTCAACGTCAGGTTATATCAACTTTGGCGACGTGGTGATTTTCATCTCGTCCGCTTTTTTGGGCCCTCTTGGTGGATTTGTTGCAGGAGGCGTTGGCTCTATGCTTGCAGATTTGATGTATTCGCCAGTGTGGATGCCCGTCACTTTTATTGTAAAAGGGCTTGAAGGTGTAATTGCAGGAGTGATTTTTGTGCTTTTGAAAAACACTTTCAAAACCAAAAAGTTTGGCCTGCCCGTTGCCACGGCTTTGGCATTTGTGGTGAGCGCCGTTGAAATGGTGGTGGGCTACTATATTGGCGGAGCAATCATCCTTGGTCTTTCAAGTGGCGATTGGTCAGTGGCGTTCACGTCATCTGCCCTTGACATCCCCGGCAACTGCTTGCAAGGTGGCGTGTCTGTGCTTGCGGGAGGGGCAATAACCTTGCTTTTGTGCAAGATCCCCTACACCAAAAACCTTATGGAAAAAAATCTGTCCGTGTTCAAAAAGAGGGCAAACAAAAGCGCCTGCGAAGATGTGGCAGACGCCGAAAGTGAAAACTTGACTGAATAAAGACTCACACCATAAGAGTGCGCAAAATATCCTGTCTTACCTTTGACAAATCCTCATCTGCGAGAGATCTTTCTCTTGCAGATTTTTCAATTTCTCCCTCCAAAACCATTGTGGCAGGACTGCCACTTATGACCATATATTTGTCTGCAGTCAGCAAGCACTCGTCAATGGCGTGGGTCACCAAAACTATGGTCTTGGGGTTTCTTTCATTGAGGGCAATGAGCCACTTCAAAAGGCGTTGTTTCAAAGCTGTGTCAAGGGCTTTGAAGGGCTCGTCCATGAGGAGCAAATCGCTGGGATACAAAAAAGCCCTTGCCAAAGCAACTCGTTGTGCCTGACCTCCGCTTATCTCAGTAGGACGCTTGTCACGGCAGTCGGCAATTTCCAAGATTGAAAGCATTTCTTCAATGCGATTTTTTCTTTCTGTCTTGTCCTTGACAACTGACTTTAATATCAAATCAAGGTTTTTAAACACCGAAATTGTGGGGATTAACCTGTCTTTTTGAAAAATAAAGGAAATTCCGCCCTCTATGCCATCAACCTCTCCGCTGTGTTGGACTATGCCTGCAATGGCACCAAGCAGAGTTGATTTTCCAACCCCAGATCCACCAAGCACAACGTTGATTTTGCCACCTGCGAGAGTTGCATCAAAGGAGTCAAACACCACTTTGTCGCCATAGCTCACAGACAAATTTTTGACGCTAATATCCTTCATCTTTTCACCTCCCACAGTTTTTTGAGCCCAAGCACAATGCCCTCAAACACAAAGGACAAAGCCACGGCAAGCACCGTCCATGCAAGGAGCACGCTGACGTCAAAGGACATGTTTGCCTTTTGCATTTCAAGGCCAATGCTTCCTCTTGCATAGGTCATCACTTCTGCTGCAATGACCACCTTCAAAGTGAGAGATACGGTGCTTCTGCAAACGTCAAAAACGGCAGGTGCAATCTCGGGGGCGTATAGCCCAAACACCACGTCAAAGGGCTTTACTTTGTACAACTTGGCCATCTCAACAAGGTCACGGTCTACTCCTGTGATTGCGGTGTATATGGCCTGATACAGCAGAGGAAACGCAATGAGAAATCCAATGACAACGGGGGCTCTTTGTCCGTCAAGCCAAAGCATTATGATGAGGATTATTGCAAGAGTTGGCGCAGAACGAAGTATGCTGATTATGGGGGACATAACCCTGTGGATTGGGTTCCAAAGTCCGCCAAGCACCGCCATCAAAAATGCGCTGACAAAGGATATTGCAAAGCAGATGACCGTGCGTGCCACCGTCATGCCAACTGCTTTCCAAAAGTTTGCCCCTGCAAACAAATCAAAAAAGTCCACCACCACTTTGTCTGGTGTTGGAAACACAAGGGGCTTGTCCTTGACCTCTGCCACTATCCACCACAGTGCCAGAACAAAAGCCAAGGCAATCAATGGATAAGCCACGTTGCCTATTATCTTTTTGGTTTTGTCGTTAAGTTTGATATTTTTCATAGTTTTCTGCCCCTCTCACCCGCGCACAAAGGCGCAGGCAAAAGGACGATTTGACTTGTTGGATTGTTGATTACACAAAGAGGTCAACGGTGGTCCAATCAACTGCTGGCACCATCAAGCCAAGATAGCTTGTGATTGACTCTCTCACGGCGTTGTTGTTGATCTTTGTCACAACAATTGAGCAACGAGGGATGCTGGGTGCGGGGAATGTTGAGGTGCTTCCTTTTGATTGAAGG
>JAFVYE010000062.1 GCA_017500745.1 Clostridia bacterium
CATGATGTCAGAGATGTACACTCTGTCACCTTTGAGCTTGGGCAGTTCACTGCGGAGGGCATAAAGGTTTTGACCGCGATGACTTTCGGCACTCTCAACTGTGTCAATTCCTGCAAATTTGATATAGGCAAAATCGCCTTCAACGGAGATTTTTTCAACGTCAAAGGCGGTGTCGCCAAGTCTTAAATGTTGAAGTGAGCGAAAACGGCTTGGATCACCCGTGTAAAGCTCAAATCGGATTTCTCCTTTGAGCCCACGAGGACGAAGGGCCTTGCCCACAAGGAATTCGGTTTTCATTACTTTTCTTCAATGACAACGTTGTACTTGACAGCGCCCTTTGAAGATGCTGCTTTGACAAGGGTGCGGATTGACTTTGCAATTCTGCCAGACTTGCCAATGACCTTGCCGATGTCCTTTTTGGCTATGACAATTGCGATGTCACTCTCATCCCCATTTTCACGGAGTTCAATTTCATAGTCTCCGCCGGGAACGAGATTGGCCACCAAATATTCAACAAGTTCTACCATAATTACAGGATGCCGTTTGCCTTGAAGAGGTCACGGACTGTGTCGGTGGGTTGTGCGCCGTTTGCAAGCCATTTCTTTGCGATTTCTGCATCAATGACAACTACTTTGGGGTCTGCAACGGGGTTGTAGTAACCGATTTGTTCAATGTACTCGCCGTCACGTGCCTTGCGGCTGTCAACTGCTACGATACGATAGAAAGGTGCTTTCTTTGCGCCCATACGGGTAAGTCTGATTTTAACCATAATTGTTTCTCCTTTGAAGAAATGTTTGTATTTGTTTGTATTTGTGTTTTATGTTGTTGTTTTGGTTTGATAAACTGCTTTTTTTGCGATTTGTGCAAGTTTAGAACAATCCTCTCAAACTGCGCATACCGCCCTTTTGCATGCGGTGCATCATGTTCTTGGTCACCTCAAATTGCTTGAGCAGTTGGTTGACTTCTTGGATTGACGTGCCACTGCCTGCTGCGATGCGCTTGCGTCTTGATGCCTTGATTATGTCGGGGTTTTTGCGCTCCTTGGGAGTCATTGATTGAATGATTGCTTTGGTGCGGGCAACTTGCTTCTCGTTGATTTCTGGCATGCCTCCCTTCATCTTGCCTGCAAGGCCGGGGATCATGTTCATCATATCTCCAAGGTTGCCCATCTTGCCCATGCTGTCAAGCTGTTCAAGATAATCGTTGAGGTCAAAGGTGTTGTCTTTGAGCTTCTTTTGCAAGTTCATGGCTTGCTCTTGGCTGTAGGCCTGCTCTGCCTTTTCAATGAGGGTGAGCACGTCTCCCATGCCAAGAATTCTGCTTGCCATACGGTCGGGATGGAAGGGCTCAATCTCCTCCATCTTTTCGCCAATACCGCAGAACTTGATTGACTTGCCTGTGACAGCTTTTATTGAAAGGGCTGCGCCACCTCTTGTGTCGCCGTCAAGCTTTGTCATGATGACGCCGGTGATGTCAAGAGTCTTGTTGAAGGTGTCCGCAACGGTGACTGCGTCTTGACCTGTCATTGAGTCAACCACAAGCAAAATCTCTGTGGGATTGACTGCGCTCTTGACCTTGACAAGCTCGCCCATCAATGCTTCATCTATATGCAGACGGCCTGCTGTGTCAATGATGACGGTGTCGTAGCCGTTTTTGAGAGCGTACGGGATTGCGTCTGTGGCAATCTTGACGGGATCAATTTGACCCTCTTCAAATACCTCTGTGCCAACCTTGCCTGCCACAACTTTGAGTTGTTGGATTGCTGCAGGACGATAGATGTCACATGCCACAAGCAAAACCTTTTTGTTTTGCTTCTTGAGATACAATGCCAACTTGCCACACATTGTGGTCTTGCCTGCGCCTTGCAAACCACACATCATATACACGGTTGGTTGACGGTCGCTGACTGCAAGCTTTTGGTTTTTGCTGCCCATGAGCTCAATGAGCTCCTCGTTGACAATCTTGACGATTTGTTGTTCGGGGGACAGTGATTTGAGGATATCTTCGCCAAGGGCCTTTTCACTTACGGTGGCCACAAATTGCTTTACAACTTGAAAGTTGACGTCTGCTTCCAAAAGCGCAACACGGATCTCACGCATGGCTTGCTTGATTTCAAGCTCAGTCAGTCTGCCCTTGTTGCGAAGCTTTGAGAAGATATGGTTCATTCTGTCGCTCAAAGATGCAAAAGTGTTTGCCATTTAGCCCTCCAAAATATTTTTTATTTCCTTGACCTTTTCAAGCACGTCGGTGTCTGTGGCCATGAGTGCAAGCTCATCAAGCATTGCGTCAATCTTTGACTCCTTGTCTACAAGACGTAGACTTGCTTCGTACTCCTCAAGATGCTTGACGCCCTTTACAATGCTGTCAAGGACTGCGTTTCTGGACACATCAAACATCTCCGCAATCTCGCCATAGGACATATCCTCATCGTAGTGAAGAGATATCATCTTGTCCTGCTTGTCCGTGAGGAGAGCACCATAGTAGGCACGAAGGGTTGAAATCTCATATCTGTCCATAGGCACTCCTGTCAAGGTTTTTTACTTCACACCTATGATACATACAAAAATAAAAGGTGTCAAGCATTTTAACCTAACACCTTTAAATATTTTAATATAAATATAAAATTACAACAATGCGTTGACAAAATCCTCTGCATCAAAGGGGATGAGATCATCAATCTTTTCGCCCACGCCTACGTATAGAACAGGAAGCTCCAGCTCATCGCTTATTGCAACAACAACTCCCCCTTTGGCTGTGCCGTCAAGCTTGGTGAGGATGATGCCGTCAAGGTCAACCGCCTCCCCAAAAACTTCTGCTTGAGCAACAGCGTTTTGGCCTGTGGTGGCGTCAAGGACAAGATATTTTCTGAAATCCGCATCAGGAAGCTCTCTGTCAACAACTCTGCAAATCTTTTTGAGCTCGTTCATAAGATTGACTTTGTTGTGAAGTCTGCCTGCTGTGTCAACCAATATGACGTCGGTGCCCTTTGCCTTGGCGGATGATATTGCATCAAATACGACTGCTGCAGGATCACTGCCCTCGCCGTGCTTTACAACACGGACTCCGGCTCGTTGTCCCCACACTTCAAGTTGCTCGCTGGCTGCTGCACGGA
>JAFVYE010000063.1 GCA_017500745.1 Clostridia bacterium
TCTTGTTTGAGATGATTATGATGCCGTTTGCCACGTTTGAAATGCTGTTTTGCAGTGCCATACCAACAGCCAAGATGACTGCGCTGCATGCGGTCAAAATGCCCGAAATCTCAACGCCAATTTGTGAAAGCAACAACAAAATCAAAGCCAAATACAAAACGAACTTTAAGATTGTGATGACAAACTGCTGTGCCATCTTTTCAATTTTCGTCCTGCTGAAAAGTTTTTTGACCAGTCTGAGCACAATTTTGATTACGATTATGCCGATCACCAAAATCACGAAAAACCACAATATGTTCCAAGCGTTGCTTTTGAAAAAATTTACGATACTATTCCAAATTGCTTGCCAATCCATAGTATCCTCCTTTGAGTTTTTTTATATTTTATCTTAAAAATCAACGGCAGTCAACACAGCGATTGTCTGTTTGACAAATATATTATTTTGTTTTCAGTGCTTCATTTCAAAAATAAAACCGCTCAAAAGAGCGGTTTTTGTTTTAATTTGTGCCGAAAGGATTTCCTGTGGCAAGATACAAGGCGTTGTCTATGCCGATGGTTTGAGTGTCGGCGTGGTTTGCCCCTTCAGGAATCCAAAAATATGAGTTGACATTTGTCCATCCTTTTGACACAAGTTCATCGTGTAGTGCCTGCTGCTCTGGCTCGTCAACAGGATTGACTGCTCCACCCCATATACGATATACGTTTATTGTGGTGTGTGCCACTCCAACTGCGTCTTGCATTGCTCTTTCTAGGTTGGGCAGTTGACGATGATAGTATTCAAGGTAGGCATTGTCCACTATTACAAAGTTGGTGAAAGGGTTGTCATCTCCTTGTGATGGATTATATTGTGTCAACATATATGCAGCCATACCGCCGCCCACTGAGTGGCCGAAGATTGTGGAATTGCTAGTGTAAGTGCTATACTTTGCGCGGATATCTTTGACAACTGTGTTCATAACAAAGTCCGCAAATTCTTTTCCCCTTTTGCTTTCACCGCCAAAATCTTCAGACATATATCCCATTTCGGTGTCGTCTGCAAAACAAAAATCTCTCCATCTGCCACGGACGTTTTTCTCGTCCTGCCAAATTATGCCACCTCTTGCAAAGGTGGAATTCCAATAGCCATACCCTACACTGACAACAATCACGTCACCCTTGTCCTCTTTTGAAAGCATTGAGGCTTTCAAGGCGGTATAGTCAAAAAGCACGTCACCATCAAGGACGTAAAGAACGGGATATTTTGTGCCCTCATCGTATCCATCGGGCAACCAAACCTTCACTTCCGTCTTTTGGTTGATGTCATAGTTGTCCATCATAAAGTCCTTTGAGTAGGATATTTTCTCCACACTGCCCGCAACAGGCTTGACTCCGTATGCAGGCTTTGACGTGGAAATCACTCCTACAGCGGTGAATGCGCCAATGGACAAAATTAAAAATGTGACAACAACGCCGATACAACACCTCTTTGCCACTTCTCTTTTCAAGGTGCAGAGGGTTATGATGACGGGTGCGAGGAGTATGGGGATAATCTCCAAAAACACGTCAAAGAAAAATCCAAAGGCAAAGTAGATTGCCAATGTCAAAATCCAAGTGGATATAAGAGTCAAAATAAGGTTGAGTTTTGTTTTCATTTTCATATACGCTCCTTTGTCGTTTTCACAACAATTTTCACCCACACAGACTATGCGGTCAAGAAACCTTCTGTTGCACCTCAATTTTGCCACGCAACTGACAGTTGCCACCAAATTTCAACTAAATATTGATTTTGTAAAACTCAATGTTTATAATGACACTATGAATACTTTAGCATCGAATTTGTCAAAACTCCGCAAGAGTCGTGGCTTGACACAAGAAGACCTTGCCAAGAGTCTGTTTGTCACAAGACAAGCTGTTTCAAAGTGGGAAAGAGGTGATTCAGTCCCCGATTTAGACTTGCTTTTGGCTTTGTCCGAAATGTACTCCATCTCACTTGATGACCTTTTGAAGAAGGACATATCCCCCGAAGATACAACAGACTGCGTTGTGCAAAATGCGGAGGCTTTGAAAAGAGCCCAACAAAAGAAAACTGCGAAATCTATGCTCATTTGGGGTGTGGCACTTGTTGCCGTCTACGCTCTTGTCTGTGGAATTATACACTCCGCCGTTGCCTCCACAGTTGAACTCATTTGGCTTGTATGGTTCACTTTGCCCATTGTTCCTCCTGTGTTTTTTGCTCTCCGCTTTCGCCACGAAATCGGCAAAGCATTTTTGATGTATTTTGTGGACGTGCCCTTTGTCAGTGGACTTGTCTTCCTCATCGTCCACTACACCTCAAACACCTATGGCGCA
>JAFVYE010000064.1 GCA_017500745.1 Clostridia bacterium
CCCAACATTTTGTAAACTCACAATGCTCATTGAGCTTTAGAGGTGAATTATGAGAAGTATCAAACTGAATGCAATCAAAATCGCAAGAATCGGCATCTTGGCATTTTGCTTTATCATGGCATTTGCGATGATTTTTGCAAGCCCTGCTGGCAACCTCGTCGACGGAGTGGCACAAGCGGACGAAGAAGGCACAATGGTCAGAGCCGAAGGCGATCATGGCGAATTGACCGCGGACATCATTGGCTTCCCTGGAAGCAATGGTGGCACGAGAAGTTGGTCCTACACTGAAACATTTGGCAACACGACTTTCTCCGCAGACAACCTTAATGCTATTAAAAATAGTAGGACTAGCAGTTCTCTTATCATCAATGGCGGCACAGGAACGTTTAGCTTTGGTATGGATGATTATTCATCATACAAATACCAGATGTTTGCTGTGTTCAACTATGATATGAGTTCCTTCCTTACCAATCTCATCACGAGTCATTCAGACGTTGTTGTTAAAGCGACTTTTGACCGCACGCCTTAAAAAGAATTACGGAAACAACTCAGGACTCAAGGCAATGGCAACTGATAAAATGGTTAACGCAGAAAAGCTTTCTCAAGACATTGATGGAGCAAGCCTTGATAGTGCTGGACTTGGTTTCTCATACAATAGTAGTAATAATGTAGAGCTTTCTAACACGGTGGAGCTTACAGCGAGCAATTCAAACTTGGCTTTGGTTTTTGCTTTTGGTGGTGGTCCCCAAGCGACGTGGGATGACGGAGCGGTTATGACTGTTTCAAGTATCTCCTTGACGTTTGACATCACTCTCGACGACGAGATTGCAGACAGTGAATCAACCTTCATCAAGGACAATGAAGCACCCGTCGTGAAGGTCATCGATGCAGAGCCTTTCCGTCCAGATGCAACGAATGGTGGAGGATGGAATTACTATCCCAGCAGACTTGTTCCTCTTACAAGCGAAGAAAGAAAAGCATACAATGAAAAAACACTGAAAGAAAAAGTCTTTGTTGAAGAAAGCATAGACAATTTTGTAGAATACACCGGCCTGTTGCTGGATTCTGACACGACCTACTACAAAGAAGTTTGTCTGGCAGAAAACTTTGATGCGTCTGGCAAAAGGCTGGAAGGTGACAAAGATATAACGCAAAAGATAGAAGACGAAATTCTTGATTTATATCAGGCAAATGCAGACCATGCTGACAAACGTGGTAATGCTTATCACTTGAGCTATGTCAATGCAAAAACAGAAGGAAGAAGTGTCGACGGGAAAACGTACTACAAGAGTGTGACCTCTGTCTATACCGATACATATGGCTACGGCCGTAAAAAAGATGACGGCTCAAAGAACGTCACCACCGCAACAAGTGAAACAAAATGATTTGCGTCAGGTATCAAGTCAGTGCAAATCGGTGAAAACATTGTATATCTTTACAACATGGCAGAGGGGGACAGGAGTGCCCTCACCGACATCAAAGCCACCGGTGACGACGGCAAAGTCGTGGTTTACGGTTGGTTTAGGGTGACCAAAAACCATAGAGCAGAAGTCGTTGTTGAAACCTACTTCTCAAGAAACGGCAACTTCAGCGTGACGGTCTCCGACTACGGCAACAAACAAATCACAAGATCAATCAACGTCAGTGGCATTGACTTCCATGACCCCTCAGATATGGAAACTTTCACTGATGACGCAAAGGACTATCTCATTGAAGCAAGCGAATTTGCAACCAAGGGCGGTTGGGATGCTCTCAAGTGGCACAACCTTTCAACCCTTGCATTTGACTTCAACGAAGACGAGACCGAAGTAGAAGAGGGTCACACACCCTATATGTGGTTCTACTCAGTGGTCAAATCAGACACTCCTGAACAGTTGACTTCCGCCAACTGGGAGAAAGAAGACTTGTTCAAGAGGCTTCCTTTTGCAATAAACGGCTTGTCCTTTGTCTACGACTTTGAAACTGGCTGTGCAAACCCCTCCTATAAAGATGGCGATCTTTACGGCATTGACAACCAAAACAGCACCGGTGCCAACGCAACTGGAGCAGGATATTATCTCTTCACCTTCTACAAGATGGACATGTCAGGAAGATTTGACCCTGAAAGAAACGTCATCTCTTACTACGTGAAGGTGGACTACGACGAGGCAATCCACACTCTTAAAAAGAGTGCAAGTGGAGAGACTCTTGCCAACACCGATTGGGCAGCAGGCGCACCCCTCGTCATCACCTTGACACAAGACAAGGCAAACCTTTCAGGCAACATCCTCACCTTCTATTACATTGATAACAGAGGAAATGAAGCACCCGCCAATATTTTCGTCAAGGATGGCACAATCATTGGTGGAAATGACAACACCTTTGTTCTCAACGAAGGCACAGGCAAGGAAGTGACGGTCACATACGCCCTTGACGGCTCAGGCAAAGCAATTTGGACTGTCACCTTTGGCGCATTGCCTGAAACAACCGTACAAGGCAACGATATCTACTTCAACTACAACTACGTCACGTCTTTTGACATTGCAACTGGCGTTGACCTCAGTGCAGAAAACCTGGTTACATACGCAGACAAGGGCACCGACAATGAATATGCAAGCGGTGTTCACGTCCGTGTGGATAGAAACGCCCCCGTCGCCCCCAACCTTATGAATCGTGACGAACTTGAAGG
>JAFVYE010000065.1 GCA_017500745.1 Clostridia bacterium
ATGTCTCTTTCTGATGCTATACGATATTTAGAATCTTCGTATATGTCGGCAATATTGATAGGAAAAGATTTTTCACTTATCAAAGAAGAACATGAAAAAGGCGGTGCAAAATACTTCATCTTAAGGGTTAATTAAAATATACCTTTTGGGGTCTTGACCCACGTTGAAACTCTTGTATGTCTGACAAGGAGGTAAAAGTAATATGAATAAAACAACTTTTGACGGGAAGTGGATTAGGGGATTCGACGGTGGTTCACATTGGGAGGATTACATTATAAGTACAGATAAGTTTATTGTTCGTATTACGGGCGGGAGCGTCATTATATCGGATAAGAAAACGGGTGCCAAGCTCAATCAAATTAAAGGATACAATTATTTGTATACGGGAGATGTAAAACCCGATGAAACTGAACTTTTTGCCTTGGAAAACGGCAAGCATTTCTATATCATATCCTTAGAAGATTTTACACAAAAGTTGAAAGTTACGCTTCCGCGTTCTTATGAGGCTATAGATGTCTGTGGCAGTTTTTCCAGCGACGGAGAAATTTTATATGTGCCTGTGCACAGATGGAGAAATAACTGCTACGAATATTGTCTTTGTGAATATGAAACAAAGTCTTATTCGTTGGTGAGTATGAAAGAAATTCCACGTTCGCAAGTGCCACGGTGGACATAAAACTGACTCTATAACAAAAGCCCCCTCTGAACGAAAAAATGAGACCTTTTGGAGTCCCCACCCACGTTGAAAGTGTCGGTTGTTTAGAAAGGAAACTGGTATGTCTAAATTTTTGACAATTAAACTTGTTGTTGCAGCAATTTTGGTGGCATTCACCATTTTGACGGTGATGCTGATTTTTGTTGCTGACATTGGATTTAAGCCAAAAGATATGGTGACGTTCAATCGCTATCTCAAAAGCATTGAATATGATGACGACTCGGCTTTTATCCATTTCTACAACGATGAGATGGAGTATAGATACAACGAGTGTTGTGGCGTGCCTGTGTCTTGCCTTGAGGTTATAGAAGTAGGTGAGCAGGTTGAAATCACTGTGTTTGAGGATTATCTTGACTATACCAAAGTCATAATACACAAACTGTCCATTGACGGAGTGGTTTTGTTTGACCATCTTGAAATGGAAGTCAAGGAGAAAGCAGGATACAAAATTATCACGGCAACGGTGGTTTTGGCTACTTTGGCAATTATGCTCTTGTGCGTGTTGCTTGCAAAGGAACGACCTCAAAACACCAAGGAAAGTTTTTGCTTTTGTTATCCAAGGCCTTATTATTTCATCTCATTTGCTTTCACCGTGGCAAGTTTGCTTACATCATTTATGTTTTTGGTGGTATCTTTGTCGGGAGTATTTATGGAAAAAGACACGGCGCTTTTCAGCATTGTCTTTTTGCCATTTGCATTCCTTGGTGGGTGCTTGACCATACTACTTTTTTGGGAAAAAACAACCTTTGAGGATATGGTGTTTGTTGTCAGGCGTCCGTTCAGAAAAACGTGCACCTTTAGCATCTATGACGTAAAGCACGTTGAGATTTGGGTTATGACGCAAAACTTTAAGAGGATATTGTTTTTCAACAAAGAAGGCAAAATAATTTTTAAGTTTGGCGACGTTGAAAACAAAAAGATGCGTATCCTCTTGGACGTGATTGATCACAAAAAGCTTGAAAAAAAGATTATGTTTGGCAATCCGCCAATTACAACACGAAAAAGAAAATAAGACAATGAAATACAAAGTGCCACTTAAAGAAATCATGGAACTCAGTTTCAATTCATGACACAGAGTGTCAAATCATTCTAAATCAGTTGAAAAAGAATATGGAAAGCAACAACAAGAAACCACAGCACAAATTCATCCAAGTAATCAAAGAGTTTTTTGCAGAAATATTTGCAGAATTGGTTGTTGCTGGCGTGCCTTTGGGGGTAGGTTTTTTGGTTGTAATATTGTGTGGCATTGAAGGCCAAACAGACGTTGAAGAAATAGCTTTGATTGGCTGTGTTGCCATAGTTCTGGCCATTGTGCTTGGCTATGGTGTGTGGACGCTTGTCAAAAAGATTATGATAACAAAAAAGCTTGGTCAACAATTCAAAGATTGGTTTGCGTTGAATAGTACAAATATGAGAGAAGTTGGTTGGAAAAGAAAGTTGACAAAACAAGTGCAAGGCATTGTCCGCTTTGGGACAGTGGCTCTCTTTGTTGTGTCTTTGATCAACTATATATTTATGGTGAGCGATTTCAACAAGTTTTACGTGAGTCCTCGCCCTGATGGTGGAGTGACTGCGTCACAACCCTTTTTGAAGGGTACGGGAGGCAGTGACAATTTCCGCATACCTGCCATGGTCACTCTTGATGACGGCACAATAATCTCTGCCACAGACGCCAGATGGAATCACCTCAATGATAGCTCTGGCCTTGACACAATTGTCAGCGTGTCCAAGGACAATGGTGCAACGTGGCAATACACTTTTGCCAACTATTTTGGCGACAACGGCAACGTGAGAAATGACGCATCAACCTGCTTTATTGACCCTGCGCTTGCAACGGACGGACAGAGGGCATACATGCTTGTGGACGTCAATCCGTCTGGCTATGCCGTGAGTTCATCCTATTACACTCCCTTGAAGGGCAAGGTTGGCTTTGATGACCAAAACAGACTTTTACTGCGCTCAAAAGATAGTGTAAAAGTGCCTTTTGGTGGATTGACATATGGTGTCGCCTGCCACAATGCCAACTATGACTATTGCCTTGACTACACAGACAACACCAAAACCGCATACGGAATATACAACCGCAACACCGGCGAAAGAGTGGATGGATATGAAGTGGACTTGTTCTTCAACATAACGTATTTTGAGGACGGAGAGAAGAAGGAAAGCAACCTGTTTTATCACACATCTCCATATCAAGTGTACCCCACAAGTTATCTATATCTCACCTCAACCACAGACGGCATCAACTGGTCTGCACCCACTCTTCTCAACTTGAAAGGCAATGGCGAAGAGGCCATCCTTGTTGGACCGGGCAATGGAGTGTATGACAAAGCCAACGACAGACTCATCTTCACGTGTTATTACCACAATTGGTATGAGCCAGAGTATGCATCACTCATTTGGAGGGACGCCGATGGCAACTGGCACCGCACCGAAAACGTCACGGTGGACGGATGGAGTTCGGAGTCAACGGCAGTGCTCATTGATGAAAATAGAGTGAGAGTGTTCTATCGTGGAGCGGAGGAAGTTGTGTTCTATACGGACATGGTCTTTGACCAAGCCCGTGGCAACTATTTCCGTGACCCCAACGCAACCGAAGTGAAAACCAACGCAACCAAAACTGCCAACTGTCAAATGTCGTCCGTGCTTTGCAGAGAGACCTATGATGGCAGACAATGGATATTTGTGTCTACGCCAACAGGCAAAGACAGGGCGAGAAAGGATGGCGTCATCCACGCATTTGCTCTTGAATCTGACGGCAGTATGACACTTGTTGCTTCCCGTCCTGTAAATCAAGGCCCATTTGCATATTCGTGCTTGACTCAACTGAAAGACGGCACCCTTGCCATAATATACGAGAGCGGTGCAGGCGAAATCATCTTTGAAAGAGTAGATGGCAATGGGATTTGGAGTCAGTTCAACCAAACAGAATAATGAAAGGAGTCAAACAAGACTATGACTGAAAACAAAGCAAACATCAAAGCATTGAGGGTTTTCAACGTCATTTTCACCGTGCTTACGGTGGGGATGCTTGTGGTGTCAATAGTGTTTTTTGTTGCCACCGTCAACGGCTACAACGATATGAAAATCGTGGATGATGGGGGCAATACAATCGGCGCAGGGCTTACCTTTGGCTTTGGTGCGGTGTTTTATATCATATTTGCGGTGGTGACCATGGTGCTTTCAGTAGTGGGAGCAGGGTTGTCCCTTGGCAAATTGACGGACAGAAAAGTTGAATCCGTCCTGCAACTTGCCATCAATCTTGTTGCACTTGTTGGAGTGGTTGCAATGCTTGCAGTCATCCTGGTGCTTGGAAAATAAACGCCATATTTTGGCAGAGGGATAAATTATGAAACTGAAAAACTTTTTGATGAAATTTTTGGGCTTTGGGGGAGTGCCCACCGAAGAAGGCGGAACAAGGTTGTCCATGCGCAACTTTGTTATGTTTCCGCTTGGCACTCTGGGCAGAGACTTCCTCTACAACCTGTTCAACGGCTATCTTCTTGCCTTTGTGTTGTTCACGAAAAATTTGACCGATGGTCAATTTGCTTCAATTACAATCATCATCATTGCTGCAAGAATATTTGACGCTTTCAACGACCCTATTATGGGTGGTATCGTTGAAAACACAAGGTCAAAATGGGGCAGGTACAAGCCGTGGCAAACAATAGGTGCAGTGCTCACGGGGGCAGTCATCATAATGGTTTTCTGCTTGCCTGTTGACGGCTGGGCATTCATTGGTATGTTGGCTGCTGCATACCTCCTTTTCAGCATCACGTTCACCATGAACGACATCTCCTATTGGGGCATGATGCCTTCGCTGACCACTCACAGCGAGGACCGCAACAAGCTGACCTCTTTCACTCAAATATGTGCAGGCGCAGGTGGTGGACTTGTGGGGCTTGTGGTGCCCATGTTCACCGCAGGTGCTTTGTCATTTATCGGGGCAGTCAACGCCTATCGCATTCTTGCAATCGTGTCGGTTGTCTTGATGATTGGATTCCAACTTTTCACAATCTTGGGCGTCAAGGAAAGACCTTTGCCAAGAAACCTCAAAAAAGAAGATGCGCTGAAACTCCGTGACATCTTCAAGACAATCCTCAAAAACGACCAACTTCTCATCAGTGCGCTGGTGCTTCTCATCATCAGCGTAGGCAGTGGTGTTGTGACGGGCGGTCTGCAGATGTCCTATTTCTATTTTGAATTTGGATATCAAGGCGGTTGGTTTACAACCCTTGGCATAGGCGGTGCAATCACGTCAACGGCCATGGTTGTTTTGTATCCTTGGCTGTCAAACAAGTTTGGCAGAGACAAGATTTTTTACTTCGTTCTTTTCTGTATGATCATTGGCCACGCACTCTTTATGGTGGTTGGGCTCAGCTTCAGCGCAGGTGCATATATGTCAACGACTTGGTGGGTCAAGTTTGTGCTCATGGCAATCATCAGCGCAATCACGGGCTTTGGCGGTGGGCACTATATGATCATGATCATCAACATCGCCAACACCATTGAATACAACGAGTGGAAACACGGCAGACGTGACGAGGGACTCATCTTCTCATTGCGTCCCTTCACAGCAAAGATGGGCAGTGCATTGCAACAAGGCCTTGTGTCCGCTGTGTATATGATTGCTGGCGTCCTCACCTATACCAACCAAATTTCCGACATTGAAAATGCGGTGTCCTCTGGCGATATCGCTGCAGAGATGAAGGATGCATTGATTGCAGAAATCACCACAAGCGTCCCCGAAAAGAACAAGATGATCCTTTTGGTGTGCATGTGTCTTATCCCCATGGTGTTTGTGTCCGTGGCAATGATCATCTACAAAAAGAAGTTCCATCTCAACGAAACTGAACTTGAAAAGATGATGGCAGAGGTAAGAGAAAAAAAGAGAATTGAAGGGATTGCAGACGGAGACGTGGCAGAAGAAATCGCCTTTGAATAGTAGAGGAGTGATCCATGGAAAAACCTGTTGTTCCAACAAATTGTTTCTTTCAAGGATGCTACAATCCTGCATATGAAAGAGAAATAAAGGTGGCCAAGGAAAAGTGTCATCGCTTTAACCAGCTTTGTCCCAATGACAGAGATGGGCAAATGAGCATCCTCAAAGACCTCATTGGCAAGATGGGCAAAGACGTGACGGTGACTCCTCCCTTTTGGTGCGACTACGGCTACAACATCACTTTGGGAGACAACTTTTACTCCAACCACAACTTTGTTGTGCAGGATGGAGCAAAGGTCACGTTTGGACACAACGTTTTTGTTGCTCCCAACTGCTGTTTTACAACGGCAGAGCATGCAATAGACCCTGACATGCGCAAGCAAGGGGTGGAGATTGCAAAGCCAATCACCATTGGCAACAACGTGTGGATTGGAGCAGGAAGCGTGGTCCTTGCCGGAGTCACCATAGGTGACAACAGCGTCATTGGCGCAGGCAGCGTGGTCACAAAGGACATCCCCAGCGGAGTGGTGGCGGTGGGAGTGCCGTGTAGAGTGCTCCGTCAAATCACAGAAGATGACAAGCACACCTATCCGACTTATCAAGGGGAGTATTGAACGAAGCATAAAAGAAAACCCGACATCGTCGGGTTTTTTTGTTGCGATTTTTGATTACTCCTCCTTTGTTTCGGAGTGTTGGAGCTCTGAGTCTGCCAAGGGAGCGTCCTCGCTGGTGTTGTCGTCAGGTTCGGAGGGAGCATCGCCCTTTTTGGACAATTTGTTGCCAATGAGCAGAAGCTTGTGAATTGGCTCAAAAAGAGGTTCCTCTCCAAACAAATTGCGGAGCAATGCGCTTGCCATGCGAATCAGAGGTGCAGAAATCAAGGTGGTGACAATGGTGCCAAGTCCGATATGGTGGAATGAGTGGGTGTAGATTGTTGCCCAGTCAAAGGTGGTGACGTCTCCAAATATGGAGAATGCAAGGATTATTGACACCGCAAGGCAAGAGAAGTCAAACACCCATTTCACGTGGTGCATGTCCAGTTTGTGGACGCGTGCAACCTCGTGGACGCAAAGCTCGTAGGATTCAACAGGGAGATAGGAGCGGAAGAAGAATGCCACGCCGATACAAGTGACAATGTCGCCAACAATGAGCATAACCCAGCGGAGCCAAAGCTCTGCAAAGGGCTCTGTGCCAATGATGAGCATCCACATGTCCACCACGTAGCCGTATATGACTGCGGTGAGAAAGGACAGAAGATATCTCCAATCAAAGCGCCAACAGATGAGGCAAGTGATGATGACAATGAGGCCTTGCACCAAATATTCTGCCATGCCAACGGTAAAACCGTTCCATAGAGGGTGGATGGCGTCTGCAAGGATAAATGCAGGGGCGGCGATCATGCTGATGCCAAGGTCGGCTCGGTTGCATATTGCCACGCCAAGAGCAACCAAAAACACCCCCAACA
>JAFVYE010000066.1 GCA_017500745.1 Clostridia bacterium
TGGGAGCAGAGTTCAAAGTCAAGGTGATGTCATTCACTCGTTTTGCCGTGCAAACCCTTGGAGATGAGGTCAAATCATGTCTGACACCGGAGGGCTCCGTCATGCTCCTTGCAGACGTCATTGAGCAAAAGAGGGATGAGCTTGTATATTACAAGCACGTCCGTCCTGACAGTCTGGCAGGAGAGGTGTATGCAGCTCTTACGGCTCTGCGCAACAGCGGTGTTTCCACAGAGGAGTTTGACCAAAAGGCAGACAAGTTGCCTCCCTCTCTCAAAAACAAGGCCCACGACCTTGGGGTTATGCACAGAGGATATATGGAGGCCCTTCAAGACAAGCGTCACGACAGCTCAACTCGTCTTGAAACCTTGGCAAAGGTGCTTTTGGACACAGACAAACCCTTTGTGAAGGGCGTCAACTACTTTGTAGTTGACATGCACGATTTCAACACTCCTCAGCTTGACGTACTCCGTGCCATTGACAAAAATGCAAAGTCCTTGACGGTTGGGCTTGTCAGCGGATTTGACAACAAAAACAGGCGCATATATCCCGACAATACGTTGAACAAAATCCGCGCACTTTCTCCAAATAGAGTTGGGGAAACCATAGTGCTTGACAACCTTGCCCCCATGCAAAAATCCTTGTCACAAAACCTCTTTGCCTATGAGCTTCTTCGTGACAGAGAGATGGTTGACGTGGGAGACAACCTCAGCTTGAAGGTGGCTCTCAACCGAGCCGATGAAGTCAACTGGATTGCCCTTGACATCCTCAAAAAAGTGCATAATGGCGCAAGATATAAGGACTTTGAGGTGCTTGTTGGCAGTGAGGCATATTTGCCCATAATCCGTAGTGCCTTTGACAGATACGGCATAAAGCATTTCATTGACAAAAAGGAGATGTTGTCCGGTCAAACCAAAGTCAAATATCTGTTGTCTGCTTTGGCAGTTGCCCTCAAAAACTATCGTAGTGATGAGGTGCTTGACTTTGTCAAGAATCCTCTGTTTGCCCTTGGCCTTGAAGGAGATGACGGCATCAGCGGAGCAGACAAAGTGTTCCGCTTTGAAAACTACGTGTTGGAATACGGGGTCAACTACAATGGGTTCACTCGCAATTTTGAGTACGGCGATGAAAGCACTCTTTCCGTAGTCAACGAGGTGCGCAAGGCCCTCGTGGGCGCGGTGCGCATTGTGGACGTTGACGGAACAAGGCCCATGGCTCACTTTGTGGCAGGGGCACGAAAGTTCCTTGAAGAGTGCGCCCCTCAAAGTGCAACCCACACAGAAAAACTTACACAAATCAGCCAATACTACAAAAAGTGTGCAGAGCAGGTTGACCAAAAACTTGAAGCAATACTTGGTGAAATTGAAAACGTTTTGACGGGAGAAGGAGATCTTGACAAGTTCAACACCGTGCTCACCTCAATGCTCAAAACCTTGAAGATTGCTCTCGTGCCCACCTTTCTTGACAGCGTGTTTGTTGGAGATATGTCCAGCAAGTTTAACGGAGAAGGGGACCTCTACGTTGTGGGTGCCAACTCCGGATCTCTTCCTCCCGACACCGAGGGCGGTGCAGTCATCACTCCCAAGGATGAGGAGCTTTTTGAGGAGGCGGACATCAGCATATATCCAACCCAACGCCAAAAGATAAAGCAGAACCTTTTTACAATCACAGAGATATTGTCCAAGTGCAGAGGCAAGCTCACGGTGAGTTATTCTTTGTCAGGAGTGGAAGGAGAGCTTAATCCGTCATCAATAATCCAGCAATTCAAGACCATGTTCAAAAAGAACGGAGCACCTCTTTCGGCAGAGATGATATCCTTTGACAACCTGCGAGCAAGCATGGTTTCGGCAGAGGACGTCAGCGCAATGTTTGCCACAGACAAGGGTGCAAAGCACAGCGTTCTTGCCTATGCGGTGTCTGGCCGAGCCAGCGAAATTGACATGGACATATATCGCACCGCCTACAGCTTTATGGGGGATGATGACAAGGTGTCCGTGGGTAAATTGTACACCGTACCCGAGCGTCTTGAAACACCGCAAAACATCCAAAAGACCAGCATCAGCCGACTGGAACGATACTTTAAGTGCCCGTACAGCTATTTCTTCAATTATACGCTGGGGCTCAAACGCCGTGATGAAGGAGAGATTACGGGCCTTGACAACGGCACGCTTTTGCACGCCGTGTTTGAAAACTTTTTCCGTGCACTCAAAGATGGCACAGTGGACAAGGACAACGTTGAGAGTCTTGCCACAGACACCTTTGACAGCGTGGTTCAAGGAGATGAGCGTTTGAAGCGCCTGTCTGAAAAACCGGACGTCATGCGCATGCTTCAAAAACTCAAAAAGGAAGGCGTGCGCACGTGCAAGGACCTCTTTGACATTTCCTTGCGATCCAAGTTCCGTCCCACCTATCTTGAAGCAGAGTTTTCAAAGGATGGCACCTTCAAACCCATATCTCTTGACGTGGACGGAAAGAAGGTTGAGCTCAGAGGCAAGATTGACCGTGTTGACGTGTATGAGGACAACTTTTTGGTCATTGACTACAAAACCTACAAGAGTGTGGACCTCAGCGCCAGCGAAATCTATCATGGCGAAAAGTTGCAACTTTACATCTACGCTCAAGCCATAACTCAAAACCTTGACAGCAAAATTGCAGGGGTGTTTTATCTCCCCGTCTATCCCAGTTACGTCAAGGAGGGGGTGCAAAGATACAAATACAAAGGACAGGTCAGCGCAAATGAAGGATTGCGTTCAAAGATGGACTCAATTGTTGATCAATCTCCCTCCGAAGCAATCATACCCACTCCGGGCAACGCACAAGGCAAAAACAGCACCTATCTGGACAATGATGGGTTCAATGCAAGAGGAAACTACGCCATTGAGCTTGCCAAGGTTGGAGTGAAAGACATATCCTCCGGCTACATTGCGCCTCGCCCCATAGAAAACTCCTGCACCAAATGCGAGTTCGGGGACGTGTGCAAATACAAGGACAAATATCCTCGGACAAAATACTCTGTGCAGAACGACGTGTTTTTGCACTACAAGGATGAACTAATAGGCAATGATTGCCTTGAACAAGGCTCAATCGTTGATGACGGCGTAAAGGAGGGCATGTGATATGGCAAAGACAAAACTCACTGCCGAACAAAGCCAAGCAGTAAAGGCAAAAGGTATGGTGATGGTGTCTGCATCGGCAGGAAGCGGAAAAACACACACTATGCTTGAAAGAATAATGCACCTCATTGAAGAGGGTGTGGGGCTCAATCGTATGTTGATATTGGTGTACAACGAGGCAAACGCCAGCGAGCTCCGTGAAAAGATAAGACAAAAACTTTTTGAAAAGGTTTGTGAAAACGTGGGCGACACCGCAGAAAAATATCGCAAGCAACTTGATGAAATTGCCTTTTCAACCATATGCACAATACACGCATTTTGTCGTAGCATAATCCGCACTAATTTTGAGGTGTTGGGCATAAATCCAGACTTTGAAATCCTTGACACAACCGCCCACGAGGTGTACATGAAAAAGGCCATGGACGAGGTGTTCAATCGCCACGCCAGCGGAGAGGATGAGGTGTTTCAAGAGATGTTGTCCATCTTTGAAGTGACAAGGAGCGAGGACAATCTGCGTGCCAACGTCACAAAGCTGTACGAGTGCATGGACGTGCAGTCCAACTTGCAAGGTTTTGTTGACAACGTCAAGAGCTATTACGTTGATGACACCAAGTTTGACAAGGTGATTTTTGGCCACTTCAACAAGATTATGAAAGGGGTCAAGGAGTGCGCAAACAGCATATGGCAGACCCTTGTGGTTGCAGAGCAGGACTCCTATGCCGAGCGTATGCGACTGGTCATGGACGTGGCAGATTACTTTGACTGTGGTCATATTGAAGCAATCATTTCTTCAAAGGAGCTTCTTGCCAAAAGAATCAGCAAAAAGAAGAAGGAAGTGGACGAGTCCGTAATGGATCTTGCCAAGAAGTGTAGTGACACCACAAAGGATGTTGTTGCCGAAATAGCAAGTTTATATGGTGACAATGACAAGAAAAAGGTCATTTTTGAACAAAACAAGCTTTTTGCCAACAAACTTTTGGACATAGCACTTGAGTTCAAGCAAACCTTGGAGGACATGAAGTCCAAGGACAACGTACTGTCCTTTGGCGACCTTGAACACAGTGCAGTCAAGCTCATTGATGCAGGGGTTGACGTTGCAGAAAACTACGAGCACGTTTTTGTGGATGAATATCAAGACGTCAACAGAGCACAGGAGTACGTCATATCTCATCTTGTCAAGGACGAGGCCTTTATGGTTGGTGACGTCAAGCAGAGCATTTATGGGTTCCGTTTGTCTGACCCCGAAATCTTCCTTGACAGACAAAGAAGATATGTTGAGGGTGCCAAAAATGGTGGCAAGTTCAGCCCCATATTTTTCAACAACAACTTTAGAAGCGACAACCAAATTTTGCAGTTTGTCAACGGAGTTTTTGAGTCAATTATGACAGAGGAAAGCGCTGGGGTTGACTACAAAAACAATGCAAGCTTTGCTCCCGTTGCCGACCCCGATAGAAATGAAGGTCACGTGGAAGTGCACGTCTTTCAACAAGGAGAGTCAACCCCTTGTCGTGGACAAGGAATGTACAGTCTTGTAGACCATGAGAACCTTGAGCAGATAGAAACCGCTCTTGAAAGCGAGGGCAGGTTTATTGCCGAGGAAATCAAGCGTCTAAAAGGCAGGACGATGGTGACGGTCAAAGGGGAGCAACATCTCTTGACCTACGGCGATTTTGCTTTGTTGTTTAGAAAGAGAGGCAAGGCATCAAAAACCATAATTGATCAACTGAAAAAAGCAGGCATTCCCGTTGACGAAGGCACTTTTTCAAAGGATGACGTGCCGGCAGAATCCGAGCTTATTGCAATGCTCAACGTCCTTGACAATCCTCGTCAGGACTACGCTCTTGCAGGATACATGTTGTCCTATCTTGGTGGCTACACCGAAAACGAGATGGCAAAGATTGTTGCCTTTTCACACGAAGGACAGCTATATGACAAAGTCATTGCCTATTCGCAGGTTGATGATCAACTTGGGGACAAAATCCGTGGCACGTTGACCTTGCTTGAGGGCTATCGCACCAAGGCGAGCATAATGGGAGTCAAGGAGCTGGTTGAAACTTTGATTGCAGACACCTGTCTTGACGCCTATCTTGCATCAAAAGGTCAATCCTACGTCAATGGCATTGACACCTATCTCAAAACCATAAGTCCCGATGCAACCTCCCTTGCCAGATATTTGAGAGAGTACAAGGAGGGAGGCAGAGAGGAAAAGGGACGCCCCTCTGGGGGAGACAAGGTGCACGTCAGCACCTTCCACAGCTACAAAGGCCTTGAAACCCCCGTGGTGTTTTTGCCCAATGCAGACAACACCAAAAAGAAGGTGGGGGGCTCGGGAGATTTGAACGTGGAGTCTGGGGGATGTATTGCCATGGGATATTACAACTTTGACAAAAAGGAAAAGACCTCATCCACCATCTCCAACAAGACCGCTCAAATTTTGATGCAAGACAAAGAGTACAAAGAAGAAATGCGTCTACTGTACGTTGCTCTCACACGCGCACAAAAATATATGTATATAACCGGCGTGGCCAACCTCAAAGGAGACAGCTTCAGCATAGATGCCATAGAAAAGGGTTTTGCGTGCGAAAGCTTTGAGAAAGAGAAGTCCATTTTCAATTACGTGTTTACTGCAAGGAGAAGGGGCACGTTGAATATTGTGCCACACATACACGCCAGCGCAACTGCTCCCCCCGTGGCGTACGAGCAAAAGCCCTTTTTAGTTGTTGGCGAAAAGAGCGCTTTTGAGGAGGAACTTGAAGGAGCAATAAGGGCCAAGCGTGAATACGTGTATCCTCATCAAGAGGAGACGGCGTTGTCAATGAAGTATACTGTCACACAAATCAACAGCGATGGAGTCAAGCACCTTGATCCCACATATCCCGTGTATGAGGATGACGAGGTTCAAAAAGGCGTGTCTGCGGCGGCGGTTGGCACGGTGTATCACAAGGTTATGGAACATATAGACTTTGCCTTGACCGAGGTTGATGAGGTGCAAAAGGCCGTGGATCAAATGGTTGAGGATGGAGTGCTCACAGCCGATGAAAGAGCTCTTGTCAAAGACGGAGAAGTGCACGGCGCAATCATGAACAACGTCATCAAGTCTGCGGTGGGAGCCAAGTGCTATCATGAGCAACCCTTTATGATGTACGTCCCTGCCAAAGATGTCATAGACGGCTCAACCTCAAAGGATGAGGTGCTGGTGCAGGGGGTGATAGACCTTCTTGTAGTGGGCAAGTCCAACTTTATTGTTGACTTCAAATACACCACCTTCCGCACAGAAGAGTCCAAAGAAAAATACAAAAAGCAACTTTATCTATACAAAATGGCATTTGAACGTGCGTTTTGTGAAAAAATTGAAAAAGTGGTGCTTTTGTCCTTGAAGACAGGCGAATCCTTTGAAATCTAAATCCACCCTTTTTTGAAAAAAAGGGTTGCAATTTTCGCCCTATATGATATAATTTTAATAGTTTATTTTTATAGGAGCAAAAGGATGGACGTCTTAAACCAAATCTTCGATGGATTGGCTTCATTGTCAGCACAACTGCCCAAAATCAACGTTGAAGCTATCTTTATTATCGCTGTGGCATCAATCGCTTTGGTTGGCATCATTGCAGGGCTCACGTTTTTGTCATCTTCTGCATGCAAAATGAAGCGTGCTTGCCTTGCCATCATCAAGTATTTGTCAAAGGTCACAGAGGTCAATGATGACAACGCAGAGGAGTTTACTGCAACCTGCTTTGGCAAAAAAGCACCCACCGCTCTCCGTGACAGTTGGGTTGAATATCTTGGTGTGCGCTTTGGCTATCCCAGCGAGATCATCTCTGAAAGTGCCGTGTTTGACAAAGAAGTCAAAAGGGTCACAAACGTCAGAGCAAACATTTTCATTGCAATCGCACTTATCGTCACAGGAGTGTTGGCATTCTGGTGCTTGGGCGCAGAGACAGCTCAAACCATGGGCGTCATCCTTGGCATAGGCCTCATCCTTTCTGCAATCATCTATCTGGTTCTGGCCATCGTTGCTCGCAAGGAATTTGCAAAGGCACGTGAGGCATTCTACGAGATGCAAGATGAAATTGACGCAAAGGTTGATTTCCATGTGCAAAAGAGTTTCTCCACAGATGCATCACCTCTTGCAGAGATGACGTCACTCATTGACGAAATCATTGCACGCAACACGTCAAAAGTTGTTGAGATGCCCACAGAGGAAGAGCCCGCAGAGGCACCCGCAGAGGAAACTCCCACAGAGGAGCCCACAGAGGAGCCCACAGAGGAAGCAACTGCAGAAGTGGCAGAGCCCAGCGAGGAGCCCGTTGAAGAGGTCACAGAGGAAGAGAGTGCCTATGAGCCCGCTCCCACAGCAACAATGACCATCAATGAGCCCACAGATGATCAAGTTGGCGACTGGGTCGCCGGTCAAAACGAATTCACAGAGGACTCAGGCCTTGAGTCTTTTGAAGAAGTAAATGTAGAGGACGATATTGTTATGTTCGGAAAAAAGAGAAGAGAAAAAGAAGCAGCACAAGCACCCGTAGAGGAAAAGATTTTCCTTGAAAGCGAAATCGTTGAGGACGAGCCCGAATTGGTAGAAGCTCCCGCACCCGCACCTCAACCTGCACCTGCACCCGCACCTGCACCCGCAGAGCCCGTGTACAGCAATCAAGAAATCGTTGAAGAATACGAGGACCTTGATGAAGGCGATGAGGACATCAAAGCACCTCGCCTTTCAAAGCTCCCTCACCTCATGGACTATGCTCTCACACTCAACATGTCACGTGGCAACAA
>JAFVYE010000067.1 GCA_017500745.1 Clostridia bacterium
ACTCGGACCCCCGTGTAATAGCGAACCTGTGAGCGTCCACTGCGGGAAGCAGTGTCGTACGGCGTTGCCGTGCACCATAGGTGCTGGGGTCCGTCACACCGACAAAACAAAAAGCACTCCTTGTGGAGTGCTTTATGGCGCCTGTTGAGGGACTCGGACCCCCGACACTGCGGTTAACAGCCGCATGCTCTACCGACTGAGCTAAACAGGCATAAAATTTGTTTTGACTGACGTTTTCAAAACATCATTTGTGCTGAATGCTTGTTTATAATAATCTTATTATGCCCATTTGTCAACTGTTTTTCAAAAACTTAATCAAATGGAAAAGATTTTGCTGGCATATTGAAACTTTGCGGTTGGTATTGTATAATCACAACAAGGTGGATTATGGAAATACGAAAATATCAAGCAAAAGACAAAGAGAATTGCAGAAACGTGTGTCACAAAACAGCCACAGCACCAAAGTACGTCAACTCAAAACAACTTGTGTGCTTGCTTTACTGCGACTACTACGTGGACAAGGAACCAGACAATTGCTTTGTTGTGGCAGATGACAACGACAATGCCGTGGGATATATCCTTTGCGCAGAGGATCAAAAGGCCTACGACAAGGGCGTGAAACCCTATCTTAAAGAGGCAAGAAAAATAGACTTTGTGGATGGTGTGATGCCCATCCTTGAAAGCATAGCTTTCAAAGGTCTGTGCAAAAAATATCCCGCACACTTGCATATTGACATCTTGCCCGAAGGGCAAGGTCTTGGACACGGCTCAAAGCTCATAAAAGCCCTTGAAGAGCATCTTAAAGCAAAGGGAATAAAAGGGGTTAGACTTGGCGTTGGAGGCGACAACACGGGCGCACATCGCTTCTATGAGCGCAACGGCTTCAAGCTGTTGAAAAACTTGGGCAATATGGGCAGAGTTTACGGCAAAGAGCTTTAACGCAACAAATCACCAACAACACAAAAGCACTCCGCTTGGAGTGCTTTTTTTAGAGCTTAAATATAACCACAGGGATGGGCGGATCCTTCTTCCAATTGTGGAAATAGGTGACCAAAACCTGATAAAGCTTGTCATCCAAGGTTTTGAGCCAAGGAATGAGAGCATCCTTTTCCTCATATCCGCTGTCGCCACCATAATAGATGCTGACGCACATCACTCCTCCGCTCTTGAGAGCGTTGAGCCCCTTCATGATTGCTTCCTTGGTGGAATCAAAGTGAGTGTAGATGGAGTGATCGCCGTGAGGAAGATAGCCAAGGTTGAACACAACACAATCTGCCATGCCCTCCTCAACGTACTTGTCCATATTGGCGTGGCTGTCCAAGATGAGAGTTGCCCTTTTGCCTTCTTTGTCAAGAAGCTCCTTGGTGGAGTTGATTGCGCTCTCTTGTATGTCAAAAGCGATGACCTTGCCCTCATCACCAACAACGTCACAAAGGAATGAGGTGTCGTAACCTCTGCCGGCTGTGGCGTCAATTGCCACTCCTCCTTTGCCAACGTATTTTTTGATCACTTCATGGACAATAAACAATGCGTTCATTTTTTTACTCCAAGTTTTTGAGTTCATCAAGCATCTTGTTCATCTTTTTCAATGCCCTAAAATGAAGCACCGACACCGTGGTTCCAACGCCAATGCCAACTGCAAGGAGCACGGCACCAAGCACGTATCCCCCTATTGCAATGAGATATGCTCCAAGGGCTATCATGGCAAGAGCTGCCAGCAACAACAATGCAGACATAATCCATTGCTTTTTGATGCGATCTTTGATGTTTAATTCAAGTTTTGCCTTGCGCTCGTATATGAGATTGTCAAATTCGTTTTGTTCCATATTGCCCACTCCAGCCCCTTGTCAACTTTGATTGTTTTGCAAAAAGAGCTGTTTTATCAATTATTTTTGAGTTTTAAAGTTTGTTTTCTGTCAAAATTGGCAACAATGCCATTATGAGAGAAATTGGTGATTCAATACTGCTAACAAAGGAGCGTGTGCGCTCACTCAAGGATGTTCCTGTGGTTGTAAAGGTGGTGTCCGGCCGTGGCAAAAACTGCCTTGTGTCTGGCAAAATCACTGCGGTGTTCCCCTCCGTGTTTACCTTGACAACGGACGCCGGCGAGATGAAAACCTTTTCATATAGCGACGTCCACAGCTGAGGCGTTTTGTTTTTGAACCCATCAAAAACGCCTTTGTGATGTTGCCATAAAAACGGCAATTAATGAAAGTCCGTCTTGCGACGGACTCTTTTTTATGCCTTTTGTGCCCTTTTCTTTTTTGAAACGAGTACTGCCGTGACAACAGCACCTGCCACCAAAAGTGCTCCTACCCCGGTCACGCTTGCCCAAATTTCTGTTCTGAAAAATGCAGATTTGACCGTGAGTGTAAACACGTTTTCAACCATGCGATAGTCGCCGTACTGTGCCGTGATGACGTACTCGCCTCCCTTTGAAGGAGCAAAGCTGAAGGTCTTGCCTGCCCCTGCGTATTGTCCGTTGACGTACCACTTTGTTTCAACAAAAGGATCAAGTCCCTCTCCGTTTGAAAGCACAAACGAGAGCCCCTCTCCCACAAAGATTGTGCCCTCTTTGTCAAAGTTGCTCTCAATAGGGGTGACCTGCACTATACCTGCCACCGTGTCGTATGCCACGTATTTCAAGGTGTAGCGGAACCCTTGTTCAATGACGGTTTCGCCATTTGAATAGCTTGCCTTTATGACGTACGTTCCCTTGACGTCAGGGGTGTATGACACGGTCTTTCCTCTGCCTATTTCGGTGGTTTGGCCATTATATTCCTCAACCTCTCCCGTTTCCTTTCCGTCTTGATCAACAATGGGTTTTGTGAGGATCTCCGTCCTTGTCCAAACAATTTGGCTTTCAAGAGCGGGATTTACGTTGCCATAAGGAGTGAGATCTGCAGAGAACGTGATTGCTCCGTTTTGTCCACGATAAATCACGGCTCCGCTTGACAAGTTTTTGTCGTTGTTGACTGTGATGCCGGTGGGTTCAAGATAGGTTTCTGAAATGGGATTGTTGACGGCGTCATACCCCTCAAACTTGGGCAAAGTGTAGTTGCCGTAGTTGATGTGGTTTTTAGTGGATGAGGTTGCCACGTGTCTTGCAATGATTGTGCCGTTGACTCCGCTCCCTGCGGTTTGCTCACGGAGAGCAACCACAGCGCTTACAAATGAAACGAAAGCCGTTGCTGCGCTGGTGCCGTCAATGGTTGTATACGAGTCGGTTGCGCCCTTTGCCGCGTAAATGTCGTCCGCAGGGGCTGTGACGTCATAATTGCCAAAGTTGCTGTTTTGGGTTTTTGCTCCGTTTTTGCCGTAGCCCATGACAGACAACACTCCGTCAAGAGATGCAGGATAGCCGGCTTTTGTGGCAGATGCATAGCCATCGTTGCCTGCTGCAGACACAATAACCGTGTTTGATGAGGTTGTGAGGAAAAGCCCTTGATGCTGGGTGTAGTGACTGCTGTTGTAGCCACAGATTGCAATGTTGGCAACGTCAATGCCAATTGAATCTCTTGTTCTGACAATAAAATTAAGCGCTTCTGCCACAGAGGCATCGGGGAATGCAAGAGTGTCATCTCTTGACGCCATGATGGGATAAATCTTGATGTAGTCTTGTAGGCCAACCTCGTAGATGAGCATGGCAATGATGCTTGCCACGGCTGTGCCGTGAGTGTTGGTGGTGGTGTCGGCCACCTCTGCAAGTTGGCTTTCGGTGGGGTTTTTGACGTCACTTTCGCTTGATGCCACAAATGCGTTGTAGCCCTGCACCTTTCCGTCAACCTTGTAAAGCGTGCCTGTCTTTTGAAAGACCTCGTGGGTGTGATTGAGCCCTGTGTCAATGACTCCAATGACAACGGGGTTTGCTTTGTCAGCTCCTGCCACCCATTTGGAGATGGACTCCTTCATTGCGCCTACGTTGAGATGGTTGGCACCCAAATACCAAAAGGTGTCGCTGTCAGAAGTATCCTTGCTTCCATATTGGGTTGCAACTGCAACAGAGCTTGGCAAAAATGCCGTGACCAATATGGCAAGGACCAATGCGATTGTTAGGACTGAAATGATGCTACGTTTCATAATCAATTTGAAAATTATTGGGCTTCTCTGTTGAGATAATCAATGCTGAAAGCAAGACGGCGCATGCTTTCTTCTTTGCCAAGCACCACTGCCATTTCAACAGCGCCACCGGGGGTTGAGGGCTGACCTGTGAGTGCCACACGGACGCTGAACATAACTTGTCCACCCTTCATGCCGCCCGCTTCCGCAGAGGATTTCATACACTCTTTGAGTGCGTCCTCGGTCCAGTCGTCAAGGTTGCTCATTGCATCAAAAGCAACTTTAAGTGCTTGTTTTGCCACATTAAAGTCCACTTTCATCTTTTGATGCACGTACATATTGATGTCGTACTCGTCAAAGTCAACCAAGAAGTCAATCTTGTCGGGGATGTCAGAAAGCACGTCCACACGGGTTTGCATAAGACGGCTGATCTCGTAATCGTTGAACTTGCCACCTGCCTTGCTCTTCATGATATAGGGCAAGGAAACGGTGTAAAACTCCTCGGGAGTCATTGCCTTCAAGTACTCTCCGTTGAGCCAGCGCATCTTGGCTTCATCAAAGATTGCGGGGCTCTTTGAAAGGCCGTCAACGTCAAATTGCTCCACCATCTCATCAATGGTCATCTTCTCTTGGTTGGACTTTGGACACCAGCCGAGGAGAGCGATATAGTTGACAATTGCTTCGGGCAAATATCCCTTGGCAACAAAGTCCTCAAAGTTGGCATCGCCATATCTCTTTGAAAGCTTGCGCTGTGCATCCTTCATTATGGTTGTAAGGTGGATGTAGGTGGGGCGCTCCCAGCCAAATGCGTCATAAATCAAGTTGTACTTGGGGGTTGATGACAAATACTCTATGCCACGCATAACGTGAGTGATGCCCATGAGATGATCGTCAACAACGTTGGCAAAGTTGTAGGTGGGAAGTCCGTCACTCTTGAGGAGAACGCCGTCCTCTATGTCCTCGCTGGCAACAGAAATCTCGCCAAAGACCAAGTCTGTGTATGATGACACAACGCCCTCGGGCACTTTTTGACGAATGACGTAGGGCTCGCCTGCTGCAACTCTTGCCTTTGCCTCTTCAAGAGGAATGTTGCGACAATGCTTGTCGTAGGTGTGTAGCCCGTTGTCGTCAACAATTGATTGAAGTCTTTCCTTGTCGCAGAAACAGTAATATGCTCCGCCAAGTTCAACCAACTTTTCGGCATATTCCTTGTAAAGTCCCATACGCTCGGTTTGGACGTAAGGGCCATAGCCACCGTCCTTGTCGGGGCCTTCATCGTAGCTCATGCCTGCAATTTTGAGGGTGCGATAGATTGCTTCAACTGCGCCTTCCACCTTTCTTTCTTGATCGGTGTCCTCAATGCGAAGGATAAAGGTTCCATTGTGCTTTCTTGCATACAAGTAGGTGTAAAGACCTGTGCGAAGGTTGCCGATGTGCATAAAGCCCGTGGGGGAGGGTGCAAATCTTGTTCTAACTGTCATAATATTTCCTTGTTATTTTTGAGGGAGAATCCCGTTCTCCTCAAAAGAGTAGTATTTGTTTTCGCTGAAAATGAAGTGGTCCTGAAGCTTGACTCCAATTCCACTCAAAAGATAATAGATTTCTGACGTCACGGCCACGTCTTGGCCAGAGGGTGCAATGTCTCCGCTGGGATGATTGTGAGCAAGCAACACTCCGCAGGCCTTTGTACGAATGGCAAAGTCAACCATATCACGAACGGACACTCTCACCCCTTGACCTGTGCCTCTTGACAGCTTTTCAATGCGGATGAAGTTGTCCTTGGCATCCACAGCCGCCATATACACCACCTCTACGTCCTTGCCATAAAGTTGAGCACGCATAAAGTCACGGGCCACTCCTCTGCCCTTCAAGCTGGTCTTTTCCTTGTTGGACTCAACCGAGTACACACGTAAAACCTCTGGAAGTGAGTTCAAAAACAACGCTGCATTTCTGGTCATGCCCTTTACGGTCAGAAGTCGGTCAACGTCCGTGGATAGCACGTCAGAAAAGGTGCCAAAGCTGTTGATGAGCTCGTGAGCGATCTCGTTTGTGTCCTTGCGTGGAATAAAGGCAAAAAGCAAGTACTCCAAAATCTCGTGAGGTTGGAGGGATTCAATGCCTGCCGTGAGGATTTTTTCACGGAGTCTATCTCTATGTCCGTCGTGAGTTGCCATTACTTTTTGGTGATCTCTGCGTATTCTGTGAAGATTGCCATATCGTTGCGCATAAGGCGGACAAGAACTCTTATTGCGTCCTCGCCGTCAATAAAGCCGTAGGTTTTGCCGATAATTTTCCAGAGAGCGTAGCAGTTGAGAAAGTCGTACCAAAAGTATGACTCGTCTTGCAGTTGGAATATTTCAAGGAAGTTGAAAGACTCGTACTTGCTACTGCGCTTCAAGATTTCAATGAGAGTGTTGACTTCCTCATTGTTGTCATAACGCTCGTGGATGAATTTGAGCATATACTTTTTGACGTCCTTTGAAAAAGTGACAACTCCTTGTTGGGCATTGGCAATGTCCTTGATGATGGGAGCGATATCGGGGTCCTTTTCATATTTTTTGAGGACCTTTTGACATGGGTAAGAAAATGCTGTGGTCATAATACAAATATTATAAGACAAAAATCGTTTTATTGCAATATAAAAGTGCGCATGTGTGCGCACCTTGTGAAAATTTGCTTGCAAATTTTTTGCTTTCCTTGATTAAAACCCTTTCTAACCTGTGCTGACAACTTGTGTTGTCTACGCAAATCGTGCATCTAACCGTATGTTTACAACTCAAGCACCGCTTGTCCGTTGACGTAAAGAGTTGTGCGCTTGTGTGCAACTGAAAGACGCATTTGTCCGCTTGCGCCTTGTCTTACAAGGTCAAATCCCTCATTGGACAGGTTTTCAAAGTGGGTTTCGCCCTTCAACAAATCCTTGTACTTGGCTCGCAGTTCGCCAAGCTTTTGATAGTGTTTGATGAGGTCAAGATCCTCTCTGCCCCAAGGATATGTGCCACGATTGAGAGGATCCTCATAGCCGTATGCGCCTGCTTCATCGCCATAGTAAAGACAGGGAACTCCCGGGAGAACATATTGAAGGACAGATGCCACTTTCAATCGTGTTTTTGCCACGTTGTACGCCTCTTCGCCAAGAATGCTGTCCGCCCTCTCTGCCTTTTTGTGCGGAGTGGGAACTCCAGACAGCACCGTGAGGATGCGTGTTGTATCGTGAGATCCAACCAATGTCATACAGCTGTCCAAACTCTCTTTTGGGTAGTTTTCCATAATTCTTGTGACAGCCCCAACAAACTCATAGGTATTGCCTGAGAACACGTATGAAATGATGCTTTCCTTGAAAGGATAGTTCATGACGCCGTCAAGTTGCTCGCCCATGAAGTATGGACGCCACTCACTATATGCAACCTTGGTTGATGCGTCCTCCCACACCTCGCCAATGATAGTGCAATCAGGATTGACGGATTTTATTTTTTTGCAGAGGTCTGTGGTGAAGTCAATGGGGAGCTCATCAACAACGTCAAGACGCCAGCCCTTGACACCCATCTTCGTCCATTTTTCAATTACTCCGTTTTCCCCAAAAATGAGGTCACGATAGCCCTGTGCAGATTTGTTGACCGTGGGCACAACCTTTGACCCCCACCAACAACCATAGTCCTCTGGAAACTTGTCAAAATAGTACCAATTGTAATAGGGGGACTGCTTGCTTTGATATGCTCCAAGGGAGGGGTAATTGCCCTGTTTGTTGAAGTATATGCTGTCAGAGCCGGTGTGATTGAACACTCCGTCAAGGATGATGCCGATGCCCATTTCATCTGCCTTTTGTATGAGATTGCCAAAGGCCTCGTCATCTCCAAAGAGCGAGTCAATTTTGAGATAGTCACCGGTGTCATAGCGGTGGTTTGAACTGGACTCAAATATGGGGCAAAAATAGATTGCTGTGACCCCAAGGGATTTGAGATAGTCAAGCTTTGACACAACCCCTTCAACGTTGCCACCAAAAAAGTCGTCTGCCCTGTAATCCACCCCCTCTGAAGCAAAGTCCGGACGCTCATGCCAATTGGTGTGCAGGCGTCCTCTCTTTGAAAAGACACGCTCTGCGCCCTTGCAGAATCTGTCGGGGAAGATTTGATAGATGACCCCTTGTTTTAACCAATCAGGAGTTTTATAGTCCACTTTTGACACGGTCAACTGCCATTCTGGGAGCCAATCCCCTTTGATAGCGCTTCCGTCAACGTCTCTGCCAAAAAATGCAAAAGTGCCGTCAACGTACTCTCCTTCAAAGCGATAGCGCCATATCCCGCTTTGACCAAGGGCAAATTTGCAGACAAAGAAATCCTCAGTTTGAGTGCTGTGGTCAAGGGGCATTTCATAGCGGATGCTCTCCTTGTCTTTGCGCAAAACCACAAACATCCTCTTGATGCCAACAGACTTTTCAAGAGGAAAAACTATGGTGGTTTCTTTGTCTACGGCGGTGGCGCCATAGGGTTTTTTGTGGATTAAAGGATTGTACATTTTTATTGTTTTAGTGCAAAAGCAAGCCAAAATGACTTGCTTTCATTGTGCATTTTGATTGTTCTTGTGGCCTACTTTTGAATGGGTGTGAGGCCCCAAATTCTGTTGGCGTATTCACGGACTGCTCTGTCCCCTGCAAAGAATCCTGCCTTTGCCACGTTGACCAAGGACATTCTGTTCCATCTTTGCTTGTCAAGATAAGTGTCGTTGATTTTTTGTTGTGCTTGCTTGTAGGACTCAAAGTCTGCAAGCACCATAAATCCGTCTGCTGTGCCGTGTCTGCCAATGGTCAAGCTGTCTGCGATTTCAGAGAATTGAACACCGCCAAGTCCTGCACGGAGGGTGTCAATAAGGCGCTTGATTGTGGGGTTGGTTTGATAGTAGTGTGTGGGGTTGTAGCCCTTGCGCCAAAGCTCCTCAACCTCGTGAGCAAGAAGTCCAAAGAGGAACATATTTTCATCGCCAACGTTCTCATGGATTTCCACGTTTGCGCCGTCCATTGTGCCAATGGTCAATGCGCCGTTGATCATAAACTTCATGTTGCCTGTGCCACTTGCTTCCTTGCCTGCAATGGAGATTTGCTCGCTGACTTCTGCTGCGGGCATGATGATTTCTGCAAGGGTCACACGATAGTTTTCAAGGAACACAACCTTGATCTTGTCCTTGACGTCTGGATCGTTGTTGATTACGTTGCCAAGGGTGCAGATGAAGCGGATGATTTGCTTTGCCATATAATAGGCGCTTGCTGCCTTTGCACCAAAGACAAAGGTGCGGGGCACGATGTCAAGGTTGGGGTTCTCTTTTATGCGGAGATAGAGGTCAAGGATGTGGAGTGCGTTCAAAAGTTGACGCTTGTACTCGTGGAGTCGTTTGACCTGCACGTCAAAGATTGAATCGGGATTGACTGTGACGCCGTTGTGTTCAAGGATATACTTGGCAAGACGCTCCTTGTTTTCTCTCTTGATTGATGCAAGGCGGTCAAGCACTTGGCCGTCCCCCATATAGCGAAGGAGGCCTTGAAGTTCGGTTGCGTCATTCTTCCAGCCCTCGCCGATAAGTTCGGTGATCATATTTGACAAACCGGGGTTGGCTTGACATACCCATCTACGATGGGTGATGCCGTTGGTGACGTTTGTAAACTTCTCGGGATGCATACGGTAGTAATCTTGGAAAACGTCCTTTTTCAAGATGTCGCTGTGCAATGCGCTGACGCCGTTGATGGTGTGTGACGTGGCAAGGCAAAGATTTGCCATGCGCACTTGTCCGTCCCCAAGGATTGCATTGTGGTTGACTGTGTCCCAATTGTTGGGATAGAAGCTCCACAGTTCCCCGCAGAATCTTTGGTTGATTTCTTGGACGATTTGATAAATTCTGGGAAGCAAACTTTGGAAGAGGTCTTGTGGCCACTTTTCAAGGGCTTCTGCCATGACTGTATGGTTGGTGTAGCTGACTGTGTGTGTGACAATATCCCATGCCTTGTCCCAGCTGTATCCGTAGTCATCAAGAAGAATACGCATAAGCTCGGGGATGCAGAGAGTGGGGTGTGTGTCGTTGATGTGGATTGCCACGCAATCAGCAAGATTGTCCAAAGATTCGTTGGTCTTGAAATGACGCTTGATTATGCTTTGAATTGATGCTGAAACAAAGAAATATTGTTGTTTCAAGCGGAGTGACTTGCCTTCAATGTGATCATCGGCGGGATAAAGGACCTTGGAGATTGACTCTGCCATTGCCTTTGCGCTCATTGCTTTGACGTAGTCGCCTTTTGTGAACATGGTCATGTCAAAGTCAACAGGTGCTTTTGATGACCAGAGTCTGATGCGGTTGACGGTGTCGGTGTTGTAGCCGGAAATACTCATGTCATAAGGCACTGCAAGCACGGACGTGTGGTCGTGTTGAGTGACTTTGAGGTGTCCGTTTTCCCATCTTTCTTCAAGGCGTCCGCCAAACTTGACTTCGTAGATTTCTTCAAGACGAGGAGCAAGCCAAACACCGCCCATTTTGAGCCATTCATCAGGTTGTTCAAGTTGCCAGCCGTCTGCAATGACTTGCTTGAAGATGCCGTAGTCGTACATGATTGAAAATCCGCTTGCTGCATAGTCGCAGGAGGTGAGGGCGTCCATATAAGCCGCCGCCAAGCGACCAAGACCGCCGTTGCCAAGGCCTGCGTCTGGCTCAAACTCATAGAGTTCATCAAGAGTCATGCCAAGCTCGCCCACTGCCTCTGCCACCACGTCTGCAATGCCCATATTGAACAAGTGGTTTTTGAGACTTCTGCCAAGGAGGAACTCCATTGACATGTAGTAAACTTGCTTTGCGTTTCTTTCACGGACTGTCTTTTTGAAGTCAATACGTGTTGAGGTGAGGATATCACGGATTACGGTGCAAGTTGCTCTATAGATTTGAGCTTTTGTTGCGTCCTCTGGCTTGATGCCAAAGTTGCGTGCCATAACTGCCGCGATTTGCTTTGAAAAATCTTTGCTCTTTTCAAGATAATTTTGTGTCATAACCTTTCCTTTCTTCTCTCGCTTCCCCCGACCGAGAAAAAAGACGCTGTATTATTTATATCTTATTTTGTTTTGTGTTGGTGTGATTAGATGCTTTTGTAGATTTCAAGATATTTGGTTGCACTTGCATCCCAGCCGTAGTCCCCAGACATTGCGTTTTCAACCACAGCATTCCAGTTGTCCTTGTCGTGATAGCATGCATATGCTCTCCATATTGCGTCCAACATGTCGTAGCAGTTGTAGGTTTTAAATGTGAATCCTTTGCCTGTCTTTTGCTCGGGATTGTATGCTTCAACCGTGTCTTTGAGGCCACCTGTTTCTCTGACAATAGGAATACTGCCATAAGTCATTGCAATCATTTGACTAAGTCCGCAGGGCTCAAACTTTGAAGGCATCAAGAACAAGTCGCTTGCGCCGTAAAGTTTGCTTGCAAGGTCACTGCTGAATTGGAGTATGCCTCTAAACTTGGTGGGATACTCCTCCTCAACTCTCTTGACAAGGTTTTCATACTTCCAATCTCCTGTGCCAAGGACAACCATTTGCACGTCTGCCGTCATGATTTCATCAATGACTGATGCCACAAGGTCAAGGCCTTTTTGTTCTGCAAGACGGGTGACCATTGCAATCATAGGGCGGTTGTCATCATAGGACAAATTCAAAAGCTCACATATGGCTTTTTTGTTTTCCTTCTTTTTGTCTGCAACCGTGGACTTGTTGTAGTTGACAAAGAGTGCCTTGTCCTTTGAGGGATCATACAAATTGGTGTCAATGCCGTTGACCACTCCGTGAAGCTTGAAACTGCGCTCACTGAGAATGCCTTCAAGTCCATAGCTATAGAAGGGATCCATGATTTCGGTTGCGTAGGTTTCGCTGACCGTTGTGACAACGTTGCTACACTCAATCCCCCCCTTCATATAGTTGACGTATCCGCTGTTGAGCACAAGCTCAACCTTGTCCTCGGGCAAGCCAAGGACGTCTTGAATGAGGTCTGTGCCAAATCTGCCTTGAAACTCAATGTTGTGGATTGTAAACACCGTCTTAATGTTTTCATATCTTTCATCCTCACGATAGAACACGTCAAGGAACACAGGTGTCAATGCAGAGTGCCAATCGTTGGCGTGAAGCACGTCAGGATAGAAATCAATGAGCTTGAGGACTTCAAGCACTGCCTTTGAAAAGAAGGCAAATCTCTCGCCGTCATCAAAGTGTCCGTAGAGTCCTTTGCGCTTGAAATAATACTCGTTGTCAACAAAATAGTAGGTTATACCATCATAAACGGCCTCATAAACCCCACAATATTGTTTTCTCCAGCTGAGATTAATGTGTGTTGAGCCCACAAAGCGGAAGTTGTTGCTGAAGGTTGATTTGATCTCATCTTTGTAGAAAGGGAGGATGACTCTTGCATCGTGACCTTGCTTCAAAAACGATTTGGGCAGTGCTCCTGCCACGTCACCAAGACCGCCTGTTCTGATAAAGGGCATTGCCTCTGACGTCACAAACAAAATTTTCATATTTGGCTCCTTTTATTTGCCTTAAATTACTTTGCCTTTGACGACAACCATAGGATAGGTGTCGTGACCGCTGAGATGACGTCCTTCCTTGATGATGACGTCCTTGTCTGTGATGGTGTAGTCAAGGGATGCGTTTTCCATGATGATGCCGTCCTCCATGACGATGGAGTTGCGCACCACCGCTCCCTTTCCAACCTTTACGCTACGGAACAAAATGCTGTTTTCAACCGTGCCTTCAATGACGCAACCATCTGCGATGATGCTGTTTTTGACAGATGCGTCTACGCCGTATCTTGCAGGCACGCTGTCCTTGACCTTGGTGAGAATTGTTGAATGCTTGTAGAACAAGCTCTCTCTGACTTTGGGGTCAAGCAGTTCCATGCTGTGTTTGAAATATGAAGGAATGCGATCAATGACTGCCACGTATTCCTTAACCTCGTAGCTCATGACGTACAAGCTGTCAAGACTCTTTTGGAGGATATCCTTTTCAAAGTCGTCATAGCCGTAGGCGTATGCGTTGTCAACAAGAGAAATGAGCAAATCCTTCTTGACAAAGTACACGTTGAGGTTGCAAAGTTGACTGCCTTTGTCGGTGTCAACTGCCATGCGCATATCCTTGATTCGCTTGTTTTTATCTGTTGCAACAACAATTTTTCTGTTGTTGGGATCATCCACCTTGTAGGTGAGCACGGTCACGTCTGCGCCCTTTTCAATGTGGAATCTTTCAACCTCGTCAAAGTCAATGTTGAATGCGATGTTGGTGTTGGCAATGACAACGTACTCCTCGCTGGCTTCAAGCATAAATCCACGGGTTGTATAGAGTGCCTCAATCTTGCCCTTGTACACGTCGTGGGAGCTGTTGAAAACGTAAGGAGGATAGACGGAGATACCGCCGTTTTTTCTGTTCAAATCCCAATCTCTACCTTGACGGATATGGTCCATCAATGAGTTGTAGTTGTTTTTGGTGATGATGCCAATTTTTGTGATGTTTGCGCTGACCAAGTTGGAGAGAGCAAAGTCAATAAGACGATATCTTCCACCAAAGGGCAATGATGCTGTGGTGCGGTGGATTGTAAGGTCGTTGAGATGACTTTCTGCATCAGCGGCAAAAAGAATTGCCATTGTGTTGTTTTTCATATTTCCCTCCTAACCTATCATTTCATTTGCGCCGACGGTTGCGCCTTCGGCAAGCTCGTACTTGGGTGCAATGACGCTGATCTTCCACTCGCCGGGTCTGCACTCATCAAGAGTTTCGCCAACCATAGCGTTTTTGCCAATCTTTGCATCCCAGCCGATGATTGAATATCTCACGTCTGCCCCTTCCTCAATGACTGCGCCGGGCATGACGATTGAGCCCTCAACGTAGGCGCCCTTGCCAATGTAAACCGATGATGAAATCACGCTGTCTTTGACTGTGCCATGGACTATTGTACCTTCACTGATCAAGGAGTGTTGCACCTTGCCTGTTGATGAAACAAAGTGAGGGGGCTCTGCCATGTTTCTTGCATAGATCTTCCATCTGTCGTCATCAAGATTGAGTCCGCTTTCGGCGTTGTTCAAGATGTCCATGTTGGCTTCCCAAAGGGAAGAAATTGTGCCAACGTCCTTCCAATAGCCATCAAAGCGATAGGCAAACATCCTTTGACCATCGTTGAGCATGTTGGGGATGATGTTTTTGCCAAAGTCGTTTTCGCTGTTGGGATTCTCCTCATCTGCGATGAGATATTTGCGGAGCTTCTCCCAAGTGAAAATGTAGATGCCCATTGATGCCTTGTTGCTTCTGGGGTGCTTGGGTTTTTCCTCAAATTCCTCAATTTGATTGGTCTTGCCTTTGAGGTTTAAGATGCCAAAACGGCTTGCTTCCTCCATGGGCACTTCAAGGACGGCAATGGTGCAATCTGCTCTGTTCTCTTTGTGTTCACGGAGCATATCTGCGTAATCCATTTTGTAGATGTGATCGCCAGAAAGCAACACAACGTACTCTGGATCATAGTTGTCAATGAAATCAATGTTTTGATAGATTGCGTTGGCGGTGCCCTTGTACCACTCACCAGACTTTGCTCTCATAAAGGGAGGCAAAATGTAGATGCCACCATTGAGACGGTCAAGGTCCCAAGGTTGACCGTTGCCTATGTATTGGTGCAGTTCAAAGGGACGATATTGTGTGAGGACACCTATGGTGTCTATACCGCTGTTGACACAGTTTGACAACGGAAAGTCAATTATGCGGTACTTTGCGCCAAAAGGCACTGCAGGTTTTGCTACGTCATTGGTCAACACACCAAGTCGTGTGCCTTGACCGCCTGCAAGTAGCATTGCAATGCACTCCTTCTTTTTGCTGTTAATGCTCATTTTTTTCCTCCTTATCCTCGGGTATCAAGATCATAACCGAGTTTTTGGGTATATTCACCTTGATTGAATAGGGGTGTGAGTGGGAGGGTCTGCCCGTTGCTCTAAAGCTGGGACGGCGCTCCTCCTCTCCACCATACTTTTTGAGAGCAGAATAGAGCTCTGCTCTATAAGTTTTCTTTTCGGGCACGCCCATGACGTACTTGTTGCGCTCCACAGGGGAGAAGTTGACCACCACGATGACGTACTTGCCGTCTGCAGAGGAACGGATGTATGACACAACGTTGTTTTCATTGTCGTCAACAACTATCCACTTGAATCCATCATAAGTTGAGTCAAGTTGCCACAGCTCCTTGTGTTCAAGATAAAAGTGGTTCATGTCCTTGACAAATTTTCTGAATGAGTTGTGTCTTGGGTAGTCAAGCAAGAACCAATCAAGCTCTTGATTGTAGTTCCATTCAATGAATTGAGCAAACTCGTTGCCCATAAAGGACAACTTTTTGCCGGGATAAGTCATCTTGTAGCCGTAAAACGCTTTGAGTCCTTCAAACTTCTGGTCATAGTCGCCGGGGGTTTTGTTGATCATACTGCACTTTCCGTGGACAACTTCATCGTGAGAGATGGGCAAAATGTAATTTTCGGAATATGCATACGTGATGCCAAAGGTCACAGCGTTGTGGTTGTCCTTGCGGAAGAAAGGATCAAGTGAAAGATATCGGAGATTGTCGTTCATCCAGCCCATATTCCACTTGAAATTGAAGCCCAAACCACCCATATACGGGGGCTTTGTCACCATGGGATATGCCGTTGACTCCTCTGCAATTGTGATTGCGCCTTGGTGCTTTGACAGAATTGCGCTGTTCATCTTTTGCAAAAACTCTTTGGCTTCAAGATTGTAGTTTCCGCCGTTTTTGTTGGGGACCCAATCCCCTTCGTTTCTGCCGTAGTCAAGATAGAGCATGCTGGCAACTGCGTCACAACGGATGCCGTCAATGTGATAGAGGTCAAACCAGAACATCGCTGCAGAAATCAAAAAACTCTTGACTTCGTTTTTGCCAAAGTCATAGACCAAAGTGCCCCACTCTTTGTGCTCTCCCTTGCGAGGATCTGCATATTCGTATAGAGGTGTGCCGTCAAACTTGGCAAGGCCGTGTTGATCACGAGGGAAGTGTGCAAGAACCCAGTCAAGAATTACGCCTATTCCTGAGCGGTGACAGCGGTCAATAAACTCCATAAGATCGTCTGGTGTGCCAAAGCGTGAAGTGGGTGCAAACATGCCCGTGCATTGATATCCCCAACTGCCGTCAAAGGGGTACTCTGTCAAAGGCATAAATTCAATGTGAGTGTAGCCCATCTTTTTGACGTAAGGGATGAGCTCGTCTGCAAGTGCTTTGTATGAGTAGTAGTTGCCGTCAGGATAGCGCTTCCAACTGCCTGCATGAACTTCATAGATGTTCATGGGAGAGCCATAAGGATTGTGGCTGGCACGGTTTTTCATCCACTTGCCGTCCTTCCAATGATGCTTTGTCACGTCATACAGCTTTGATGCGTTGGCAGGTGCTGTTTCAAAATGGGTTGCATAGGGGTCACACTTGAAAACCGTGTTGCCCTCTTGGTCGGTCACAGCAAATTTGTAATTTGCATATTGTTCAAGACCAGGGACAAAAGTGCGCCACACGCCGTCATACTCCTTGAGCATGGGTGTGGCACTTGCATCCCAATTGTTGAAATCGCCAACTACTGATACGCAGGTTGCGTTGGGCGCCCAAACAGCAAAACTCCACCCCTCAACTCCGTCCTGTGTTTCGGGATAGGGGCAAAACATTTTGTACGCCTCGTAGTTGGTGCCTTCATGAAAAAGGTATGTTTGAAAACCATCTTTTGTTCTGGACATGATGTTCTCCTAATAACTTTATAAAAGCATTATATCAAATATAAGTTTGGAGTACAATAGCAAAAAACAAGTTTTTTTGCAAATTTTGAAGAAAAAGTGGGTTGATTTTTTGAAAATTTGTAAAAAATGATAGTCAAAAATCGCAAATTTGTAAACTTTTGCGTTTTTTGTAAGTTTTTTGAAAATGTGGTTTTAAATGGATTTTGTCAAATATTTGTCAAAGCCACAGACTTGGTCAAACACCTTTTTGGCCTCATCGTAACCTTCAAACACGGCAAACATCGTGCTTCCGCTTCCGCTCATTCCAACGTCTGTTGCGCCCAACTTTTCAAGTTGATTTCTTGCCTCAATCACCGCTGGATTGAGTGCTCTTGCACTCTTTTCAAGATGATTTTCTCTCTTTCCATAAGTTTCAAAACCAATTTGATCAAAAGTGCGATAGGCCTCTCCGCTGTCCACCCCACCTTTTACAAGCATGACAAAGTGCTTTTTGATTTTTTCAAGGGGAGTCACGTCCTCGCCAACACCTCTTACAAAGTTGTGTCCGCCACGATACACAACGGGTATGTCGCTGGCGATACTCAACAAAAATCGGTCATCTAAACGAGTATTTTTCAATTGTTCAAGGGCTTTGAGCACTCCAACAACTGCCGTTGACGAGCCACCAATTCCTGCGCCAAGGGGCACGTTTTTTTCAACAACTATCTTGGCGTTGACCTCTCCAAACTCATCAACAAACCTGTCAACCGCCCTTTCAATCACAGGGCGAAAACGGCACTCATCAAAGTCACTCAAAGTGGATGTAAACTCAAGCTCCACCCCGCCGTTTGTCCGTTCCACATAGGACACAACGTCAAAGAGGTCAACTGCAACAGTTTCCATTTCAAGAGTATGCAAACCCGCCCTTGCTCCCGTAATTTTGAGAGAAAGGTTGACCTTGGCTGGTGTATATATGGTGCCTTGTTTCATATCCATACATTTAATATACCACTTTTCGCACCGATTTTCAACGCTTGTGCACGAAATTGATTTGTTTTGTCATACTCTCACTCCGCTCTGCATAATGTTTACAAAACGGAGGCGATTATGTTTGGATATGAAAAATTTGATACAATTTCAACCCGCTTTTTGACACCTGTCACTCGGGTTGTTGAATTTGTGCCCAGAGGCATTGACGGGCCTTACAAAGTTTTGTCGCTGTCTGCCTCGGTGGTGCCTGTTGCAACCAGCGTTGGAGACGGATATATTGACGTCAACGGACGGGTGGACTTCAAGCTTGTTTACGTTGATCTTAACGGAGGTGTAAATGGCGCAAGCTACAACGCAGACTTTGCCGTGCGCATTGATGGCGACCTTCGTTCAAGCGACCGCTGTGACGTTGCATTGAGTGTTGTTGAGTGTCAAGCAAAAACCGCAAGCGCTCTGACTTTGTCTGCCGTGTTGAAGGTGGAGGGCATTGTCACCAGCGTCACAACGATTGAACCATTGGTGGAGGCAGAAAACAGCTTTTCAACCAGCAAGGTTTTGACACTTCCAACCCCTGCTTATAATATGACTCACGGCTTTTTTGTTGATGAGGAAACATCGGTCAAAGACGTTGACAAAATACTGTCACTTGACACAAAGTGCGGTTTGACAAGTCAAAAAGTGATGGATAAACGCCTTGTTTTGACATTTGACACAACTGCTATTGTCACATATCTTGAGGAGGGTGACATACACACAGCCACCTTCAACGTGACCAGCGAGGAGTGCATTGACCGTGATGACGTTGACCAAAACGACCACGTGCTTGCTTTGCCATACGTCAAAAATGCTCGCATCGTTCTCCATGGTGTCACAGGAGAAAACGTCATCAAGTTTGAGGGAGAAATTGGTGTGAATATATCTGCAAATCGCCTTGTTGAAGCAGAGGTAATTGAGGACGTGTTTTCACTTTCATACGAAACGAACGTAACCAAAAACAGCTTTGACTCGGTTGCGTATTCTGGGGAGAATTTTTACACCGAAAGGATATTTGGACAGGTGGATTTGCCCTCTCCTTGCGCCCTTGTTGCCCTGCCTACGTCAAGGATTGTGGTGGCAAAAACAACCACCGAAAATGGGCTCTCAATTGAGGGCGTTGCCTACTGCGACATCATATATTCAACCGATGACGGACTGTCAGCGGTGTGTGCAGAAGTGCCCTTTTCATTGCCCATTGACTGCAATTTTGATGGAGATATAATCCCCTATGCCACAATCCTTGACACCGCTGTAAAAATCAAGGGGGACGTGGCAGAGATCAATATGTTGATTGAAGTGCAGACAGCCCTTTACGGCCACTACAACGGCTCATATATTGCAGAGGTTGAATTGGGCGCAGAAAAGGAGGTCAACCGCTCTGGATTGTCAATGTACGTGGCAGATGAGGGAGATGGTCTTTGGGAGGTGTGCAAAGCACTCACAGCCACTCCAAAAGAGATCAACGAGCAAAACCCCAATCTCAACTTTCCTCTTCGCTTTGGCGAAAAGGTGCTGTACTTCCGCAGGATAGCCAAGTGAGATGAGCTGTTGTCACTCTTGACTATATTTGAAATACGGCATACAAAAAAGGCACTCATTTGAGTGCCTTTCGTGTTGTAAAAGATTAGTTTAGTTATTTTCTTTGAGGGCCTTTTTTTCTGCCTTACGCTTTTCAACAAAGTTGGTGACAACCTTTGACACTTCAACAAAGGGGATTACAGTTGCGCCAAGTGCCATTGCAATGAAGAATTCCTTTGCGTCAATTGCTGTAAAGTCAAATGCTGTGTTGAGGCCGGGGGTGTAGATGACAAGGACGGTTGCAAGCAATGAGAATGCAAATGCGCCCCACATAAACCAATTTTGCTTTTTGAGCATGCTCTTGCTGAAGATTGAGTGGTTGATTGATCTTGCGTTGAATGCGTGGAACATCTCTGTCATTGACAAGGTCAAGAAAGCCATTGTCATGCCGTGGCCTGTGTCGTGAGCAAATGCTTCAAAGGTCATGGGCTCCCCTGCAAGATAGTGTCCAATAAAGAATGATGCAAGAGTCAAAAGTCCAATAAACACGCCTTGGATGATGATGTTGACCCCAACGCCACCTGCAAAGATGCCTTCCTTTTCATTTCTGGGAGCACGGCGCATAAGGTCTGCTTCTGCCGTTTCTGTGCCAAGTGCAAGTGCAGGGAAAGTGTCTGTGATGAGGTTGATCCAAAGCAGGTGCATGGGCTTCAAGAGAGTGAAGCCACACATTGTTGCAATAAACACAGAAACCACTTCTGCAAGGTTGGATGCAAGGAGGAATTGAATTGCTTTGCGGATGTTGTCGTAGATGCGTCTGCCCTCTCCAACTGCGGTGACGATTGTTGCAAAGTTGTCATCTTGGAGCACCATGTCTGCTGCGCCCTTTGTGACGTCTGTGCCTGTGATGCCCATGCCAATGCCGATGTCTGCTGACTTGATGGAAGGTGCGTCATTGACGCCGTCCCCTGTCATTGCAGTAATCATGCCACGCTTCTTCCAAGTGTTGACAATGCGGACCTTGTGTTCAGGTTGAACACGTGCATACACAGAAAACTCCACGATTCTTTCATAAAATTCCTCATCACTCATCTCTGCCATTTCTGCGCCTGTAATTGCTTGTGATGCGTCTTGGATGATGCCAAGTTGCTTTGCAATTGCCACAGCTGTGTCAATGTGGTCGCCTGTGATCATGACTGCACGGATGCCTGCTGTCTTACACTCTGCAATTGCTGCTTGAACTTCGGGACGGACAGGGTCAATCATGCCTGTGAGGCCAAGGAAGATGAGGTCCTTTTCAATGTCTTCGGGATTGACACTATCAGGAATTGCGTTGAGGGGCTTGTATGCTGCAGCAAGGACACGAAGTGCTTCGTTTGCCATTGCCTTGTTTGCACCAAGGATGTCTGTTCTGATGTCATCTGTGAGTTCAACCACTTGACCGTTGATCTTTGCGTGGGTGCAACACTTCAAAAGTTCATCGGGAGCGCCCTTTGTGAATTGAACGTATGCGCCGTTGCCGTCATCGTGGATGGTTGACATACGCTTGCGCATGCTGTCAAAAGGTGCTTCCGCCACACGAGGATAGGTTTTGTCAAGGTCGGTTTTGTTTTGATTTTCCTTGTATGCAAAGTTGACAAGAGCACACTCTGTGGGCTCGCCAACTGCGTCAAAGGTTTCGGGGTCAAGAGTTGCGTCACTTGCTTGTGCCATTGCTCTTGCAATGAGAGCAACGTCATCGCCATAGGTGTCAACAACGGTCATCTTGTTTTGAGTGAGGGTGCCTGTCTTGTCAGAGCAGATGATTTGGGTGCAACCCAAGGTTTCAACTGCAGTAAGACGTTTGACAACTGCTTTTTTCTTTGCCATCTTTGTCATGCCCATTGAAAGCACGATTGTGACAACGGTTGCAAGGCCCTCTGGGATTGCGGCAACTGCCAACGACACAGCGATGATAAAGCTGTCAAGGATGATTTCAAGTGCGCTGTTGCCAACAAGATTGTTGCGTTCCATGATGAGCTTGAATGCAAAATGAACACACAAATGCCAAGGACTGCAAAGCTCAAAATCTTTGAAAGCTTGTCAAGCTTCTTTTGAAGGGGAGTTGTTTCCTCTTTGGTTTGTGCAAGGACGTCTGCAATTTTGCCCATTTCGGTTTGCATGCCTGTTGCAACAACAACTGCCTTTGCTCTGCCGTAGACAATGGTGCTTCCCATATAGACCATATTCTTTCTGTCGCCAAGGGGAACGTCTTTGCCATCCTCTGCTGTGAGAGTGTCAACTTCCTTCTCGCTGGGCACAGACTCTCCTGTCAAAGCTGCCTCTTCTGCCTTTAAGGATGCAGATTCAATAAGACGGCAGTCTGCAGGCACAGAGTCCCCTGCTTCAAGGATGACTATATCGCCAACAACCAAGTCCTCGTTTTTGATGTGCTTGATGACACCATCACGGATGACTTTACACGTTGATGCGGTCATCTCTTTCAAGGCCTCAATTGCCTTTTCGGCTCTGCCCTCTTGCACAACGCCAAGAACTGCGTTCAAGAGAACAACACCAATGATGATGAAGAACTCTGCAAGCTCCGTTGTGTCAAAGTGTCCCTTGCCTGTCATCACGGGGATGAGTGTTGTGATGAGACTGATGAGCGCTGCGATGATCAAAACGATGATCATAGGGTTGACAAGTTGCATGAAGAATCTTTGGACCATTGAGATCTTTTTGCCTTCTGCCAGCTTGTTTTTGCCGTTTTGTTCAAGGCGAGCGTCTGCTTCGGATTGTGACAATCCGTTGTCGCAGGACTTTACTTCTTCCAAGACAGCGTTGCTGTCAAAAAGATAGTGTTTCATTTTACCTCCAAAAAATATAAAAACTCATAGGACAAGTGCATTAACTTATCTTATGAGTCTCATTGTTTAAGACCGTTCCAGACTGACGTCGGATGTTGAAATCGGCCACGCCATAGACGTTAATTACTCCCTCATCATTTAGGACGAGCGCACATGCGCCTATATAAATACTACAATTAGTTTACGAAAATATAATTCTTTTGTCAATATTAATTTTCAAGCCCGATGTTTTGGCTTGTCTATGCAGTCACTTTTTCTTTTTGAACACACTGACAACGCTTCCTGCAAAAGCCAAAAATCCAAGCACAACGCCGATTGCCCCAAAAGTTGTTTTGCCAATTCCTGCCAAGACAGCACTTACAATCAAAACTATTAGTCCTGCAATTCCAATGCCCAAAGTCAAGGGTTTGACAACGTATCCTTCATCTTTTTCTTCCTTGAAAAAGCTTCTATTTTCATAGCCATTGACAATGGGGCAAAAGCTTGACCAATCGTTTTCTTCAAGGCGTACGTTTTCATTATTTGCCCAAAACAGCAGTTTATCCTCAAATTCTTCATCTTTTAAGTCCGAGTTCTGCACAAACTCATATATTGCCACCTTGTCATCGCCAACTGCATAAACCAAGGTGTGAACCACCTCAACAAGATAGGTTCTTGCGTTGACGTATCTGTTGAGAAAGAGTATGTCCTTGTTGTCAACAAAAAATTCGCCAACCTCAAATCCTTGATTGGACAACGTGAGTGTTGCTTTGTCGCCTTTTGATTTTATGCCAAGTGTCTTTGTGTATTCCATGTCAATCTCAATTATATTTTGCTTTGTTAAAAAATCATTAATTATTGTTTGTTTATGATTTTTCCCTCTTTCACTTCAAAGAGTTTTGCCCCATCTCCGTCAAACTCTGTGCAAGTGAGGATTGTTTGAACTCCCTTTGTGGCTTCAAGCAAGATATCACGCCGTGTTTTGTCAAGCTCACTCAACACGTCGTCAAGGAGAAGGACGGGGGTTTCGCCTGTTTCTTGCTTGTACATTTCAACCTCTCCAAGCTTCATTGCAAGAGCTATAGTGCGCTGTTGTCCTTGAGAGGCAAATCGCCTTGCGTCAATGCCGTCAATTTCAATCTTGATGTCGTCACGATGAGGGCCTACGGTGCTATATCCAAGCTCCTTATCCTTTGCCCTTGATGCCAAAAGTGCGTCCTCAAGATTGCGCCTTATATCCCCTTCTGTTTTGACTGCGGTTTCATATGACAGCATCAGATTTTCCTTGCCAGAGCTGATTTTTCTGTGGCTTTGGCTTGCAAACTTGTTGAGTTCATTGACGTACTCCATACGCTTGCGGATTATGGTTGCGCCGTGCTCGGCAAGCCCAATATCCCACACGTCAAGCATGTCGTCAAGATTGTCTGCGTGCTTGCTCTCCTTCAAAAGATTGTTCTTTTGCTTCAACGTCTTGTTGTATTTTTGCAATGCAGTAAAATAGCTCTTTTGTTGTTGAGATAGCCCAACGTCAAGAAAGCCCCTTCTCTCTGCGGGAGATTCCTTTACAAGCTTGAGTTCATCCGGCGAGAAGAAAACCACCCCAAGCACACCAAGCAGTTCTCCTGCTCTTGTCACGGGGATTCCGTCAATTGCCACTTTCTTTTTGCCAACCTCATCTATGAGGAGCAATATTGTGTGTTTGCGGAATTTTTTTTCAACAGTAAGTGCCACCTTTGCCCTTGATGCGCCCATGCGGATAAGCTCTTTATCCTTGGTTGTGCGAGGGCTTCTAAGCAATGAGCAAACGTAAACAGACTCAAGCATATTGGTCTTTCCGCTGGCGTTTTTTCCATAAAGAACGTTGAGCCCACCGTCAAAATTGACTTGTTGGCTCTCGTAATTGCGGAAATTTGAAAGTGTAAGACCGATGATTTTCATAAGTTTATTATATATTAAAAATGCCTGTTTTTCAACAAGTTATGCCATATTATTTTGCATATAAAAAGAGAGATTTTTTCATTGTTGAAAACATATCTTGCTTTGCAAGACAAAAGAAAACCATAATGTCTGATGACAATTAATGCCGTAGGCAATTCATGACACAAAGTGTCAATTCATGCAATCTTTGATTGTAATTTATAAAAAAAGCACTCAACTGAGTGCTTTTTTATATTATCTGTTGAGGATCATGTTTTTGATGTCTGCAACAACAATCTTCATGCGCTTGTCTGTCTTGATCATTTCGCTGATCTTATCTCTTGCATGGATGATGGTTGTGTGATCTCTGCCACCAAACATTTGACCTATTGTCACAAGAGGCAGGCCAAGCATTTCGGTGATGAGATAGATTGCAATCATGCGGGGTTCAACAATGTTTTTGGTCTTTTTCTTTGAAAACACGTCGTTTTTGGTGATGTTGAAATATCTGCACACCGTGTCAATGATGTCACTTGCGTCAAGAGTGTCTGTTTTGACCTCAATGAAGTCTTGCAGGGCCTCTCTTGCAAGATCCGTTGTGTCAATGACGTGGTTGGTCAGTGAACTGAAAAAGATGATTTTGTTGAGGAGTCCTTCAAGCTCACGGATGTTTGAGGTGCAGTTTTCTGCAATGAACGTGGCCACCTCATCGCTCAAACGGAACTTCTCTTGTGCTGCTTTTGTGCGAAGGATTGCAATGCGAGTTTCGGTGTCGGGCACGTTGATGTCAACCGTAAGCCCCCAAGCAAAACGTGTGCGCAGACGCTCTTCCAACGTGACAAGTTCCTTGGGAGAACGGTCTGATGTCAAGATGATTTGTTTGTTGGCTTGATAGAGGTCGTTGAAGATGTGGAAAAGTGCCTCTTGTGTCTGCTCTCTCTTGGCAAGAAATTGGACGTCATCCACCATGAGCACGTCACATGAACGATATTTTTCACGGAATTGATTGCTCTCTGTGTTGCTACGCTTCATGCTCATCTGCACAAATTCATTGACCATCTGCTCGCTGTTGACGTATACAACCTTTGTCTTGGGTGACTCCTTGTAGAGATGGTTGCCAATGGCGTGAAGAAGGTGGGTTTTGCCAAGGCCTACTCCGCTGTAAATGAAAAGAGGATTATACTTTCCGCCGGGGTTTTCTGCCACAGTTTTGGCTGCCATAAGAGCATAGTTGTTGGACTTGCCCATGACAAATTTGTCAAAGGTGTATCTGTCCACAAAAGGATTTTTGACCTTGACTTCGGCGGTTTTCTTTTTGTTGTCAACGATGATGCCACCACCGGGGAGAAACTCTGTTTGTTTGTTGAGATACTCTGCCTTTTTGTCGGGAGTGATGATTTCAACTGCGTTGACCGCCTTGTTGAGAGATTTGACAACCTCTGTGATGGTGCCAAGATATCTTTCATCAATGGTGCGTTTTGAAGATGCAGTAAGCGTGACGAGCACAAAGGTGTCGTCTACAAAGCAAAGTGGCTCAAGCTTGTCAATCCAAACTTCATAGCTTATTGCTTGCATTATTTTTGACAATTCATTTTTGGCATCCAGCCAAAATTCTTCTTTTCCAATCATGGTTGAGATTATAACTTATCCACATTTTTTGTGCAACATACTTTTGAAAAATAAATATAAATGACTATATATTGCGACCAAATATTTTTTGCCCCCAATTTTCTACAAAATTCTCTATCTTATTGGAGCATACTGGCCGGCATTCAGCCCCGTGTTTACAATCATAAAAATGCCCATGGGGACAAAGATGATTAGGCAAACCGTGTTGACGACGTTTGCAATTTTTTCAAAGTTTTTGACATATCTTTGGGCCACAATCATCAAAAGCAATCCAATGCATCCACCAAAGAAGTTGCATGCAAAATCCGTGCCGTCACATCCTCCGGTGCCCGTGTATAGCTGAGCCATCTCAAAGCAAATTGAAGTCACCATAAACACCGCAACAGACACAATCACAACAAGGGAATATTTCATCTTTTTGAACATAAAAAGATATAAATATATCCCCATAGGGATATAAATCACCACGTTCAAAAGGTGGTCAAGGTTGAATTTATACGTGCCCTCTTGCACGGATTTTATCAAGGAGTAAAAAGGAATCCAATTGTTGCCCACTCTGCTTTCAAGGGGAAGTTTGAGCATATATTCTCTCAACTCGTACAGCCAATCCGAATTGAATTTGAGCCCAACAACCCAAACAAGACACCACAAATAAGTGACAAATATTGCCACCAAAATTTTGAGATTGAGATTGTCTTGTTTGAATGGGTTTTTCATCTTAAAAAATATAGCACACGCTGTGGTGTGCTATACCTATATTTGCATTTTTGTTTAGCCAATAACTCTGAGAGGAAGGATGAGATAGAGCCAGTTGTCTTGTTCGCCCTTGATAATGCCGGGGGCTGTTGATGAAGTGAAGTTCAATGTGACAAAAGGATCTTGGATTGCCTTCATACACTCGCTGATATACTTGCTGTTGAAGCCGATTGTAAGGTCCTTGCCTTTGAGTCCGATGGTGACTTTTTCATTGATTTCGCCCTCTTCGCTGTGTGCGTTCAATGAAATTGAATCCTCTTTTATTTCCATCTTGACGTATGCTTTCTTTTCAGAGCGATTGATGAGGGCAACTCTTTCAATGCTGTTTTCAAATTGCTTTTTGTCAATGGTCACTTCGGTTGTAAAGAGGTCGGGGATGATCTTTTCATAGTTGATATAGTCCTCTGCGATGAGGCGTGAAACCATCTTTGTGTGGAAGAGGTCAACCATGATATAGCTTCTGTCAATGTAGACGGTCAAAGTTTCGTTTTCGTCATCAATGAGTGAGCAGAGCTCGTTCATGCTCTTTGCGGGCACAACAAGTTTGTCAATGATGCCGTTGTTTTGAATGGGCATTCTTGAAAGTGCAAGACGATAGCCGTCTGAAGCAACCCCTTCAAGCTCTGTTTCTTTGATGTTGAGGCAGATGCCACGGAGTGAAGGACGTGCTTCATCCATTGCAACGTTGAATTTGACCTTGCTGATGATTTCTTTAAGGTCTTTTTTGAGGATGATGAAGGAGTGCTCCTTTTCAACCTCCTTGAACACGGGATATTCATCTGCGTTGTAGCAATTGATAAACACCTCGCTGTCAAGATATTTCACAGACAATTTGTTTTGTGCGGTGCCGTCAAGCTCAATTTCTTCATCGCCAATACGCTTTGCGTAGTCTGCAAAGAGTTTGCCAGGGACAACCACTTCGCCCTCAATGAGAACTTCTGCATTGACCTTCTTTTCAATGGCAAGTTCCAAGTCGGTTGCAAAAAGGGTGATGACGTCACCGATTGCGGTGATTTTGACACATTCCAAAATTGGATTGCTTCTCTTAATAGGCAATGCCTTTACAACTTTTTGAAGAGCATCTGCAAGCTCGTTTCCGTTCAAAATAACTTTCATTTTTTCGCCTGTTTATTTTAATATTTTATTTTTATTTATTATACCATATATAAGCAATGTTGACAAGTGGAAAAGTCCAAAACTCCCCAACAAAAGCCAAAAAAGTGTTGTTTATCCCCATCAAAAACATCAGCAAAATAAGCAAAAACACAAGTGTGTTATGTTGACAACTTTTTGTGGATTTCCCTATTTTGTCCCCAAGTTTAAAAGGGTTGTTCACAACGTCCTATCTATAGGGCGACAATGACCAATATATTGCGACAAAATTTGCAAGTCAAAAAATAATAAAAAAAAAAGATGTGAAACAAATTGTGAAACTTATTGCGATTGAATTTTTTTTGTGTTATTTTATTTATATACCCCCAAAGGAGAATGGCTATGGCAGAAAAAGGCGCAAGCAAGTTTAATGCTCTTTACACAGACCATGAGGAAAACGTTAAGGTTGAAATTGCAGGAGTCAACGCAATTGACGTAGACATCACTCTCATTGACAGAAACCCTGCTCAACCTCGTAAGACTTTCAACGAAGAGTCCCTTCGTGAAATGGCAACTTCTGTTGCAACCTACGGTGTTTTGCAACCTCTCCTCGTCACAGAGGAAAAGGGCAGATATCTTATCATCGCAGGCGAACGCCGTTTTAGAGCTGCATATATGGCAGGGCTCAAAAAAGTGCCCGTAATCGTGAGAGAACTCACAAGCCAACAAATTGCAGAAATCTCTCTCATTGAAAACTTGCACCGTGAGGACCTCAACGCAATTGAAGCTGCAGAGGGCATGCGTGAGCTTATGGAAAACCACAATCTCACCCAAGAAGGTGTGGCAGGTCGCATTGGCAAATCACGCCCCTACGTCACCAACACACTTCGCCTCCTTCAACTGCCCAAGGAAGTCACAGACATGGTCAAGGAAGGACGCCTCTCTCCCGGCCATGCAAGAGCGCTCATCTCCATTGACGACAAAGAGTATCTCATCCAACTTGCAAAGCAGGCCTGTGACAGTCACCTTTCAGTCCGTGATCTTGAAACAAAAGTTCGTCTTTACTTCACAAGAAAAACAATCCCAGTCGGCCCCAGAAAACAACCTCTCCCCATTGAGCTTAAAGAGATGGTTGGCGATATGAAGCGTGTGTTTGCAACAAAGGTTAAACTTCTTGGCAACGAAAACAAAGGACGCATCTGCATTGACTATTTCAACAAGGACGATCTTGACAGAATCCACGAAATCATTCAACGCCTCAAATACGAAGAAAAACTCTAATCCTACAACTTTTGCAAAAATAAAATCCCACGTTTTGTGGGATTTTTTTTGTCATCACAAAGGACGCTTTTTGATTTGTCCGTATTGCCTTGGATAGCCGTTTGGAGTAGGAGCCATCTTTTCAAACACAAGGATTGCACGCCTATCTCCCGTGGGCAAATTAAACTCAAACGTATGTTTATGTGCTATTTTGAGCTTATCAAGTGCGTTTTTTGCGTTTTCAAGCTCGCTTTCATCGGTTTTGTATGCAAGCATCAAGCCACCAACTTTTATGAGGGGGGAGCATATTTCAAGGAGAACAGGAAGTGCAGACACTGCTCTTGCTGTGACCACGTCAAACTTTGAAAACAAGTCCTTGCACTCCTCTGCTCTGCCAGACACGGTGGTCAAGTTTTTGACGCCAAGAAATCTTGCTGTGCTACCAACAAAGTTCATCTTTTTTGCGGTTGAGTCAAGGGCTGTCACGCTGACGTCTTCACGTACCGCTGCAATAGGAAATGATGGAAATCCACCACCACTTCCAACGTCAATGAGGGATGCATCTTTGGGGATGAATCCAACACCTGCTATGCTGTCAATGAGGTGCTTGACCACAAACTCATCCTTGGCTGTGATTGAAGTGAGATTAAACTCCTTGTTGGCTTCTATTACAGCGTCATAGTACGCTTCAAGAGCATCAATGCTGTCCTCTGAAAGAGTGACGCCAAGATGACCAAAGAGTTTGTTTACGCTTTCTGCAAGCAAAATTCTGTTTATTGACATTGGTTATTCTCCAAAATTTTTCTTTTTCTACGGCGTTTGTTTATTGGGTTTTTGTCCTCAATTAGCAATGCAAAAATCACCGCAAGCACCAGGAATACTATGCAATATGGGAACAACACTTTGAACCCTGCGTTTTCAAATCCTCCAAACAAATGGCCTGTGTTGTCAATGAGGACACCAGAGAGAATAGGTGTCACCACCATTGCAAGAGTCATTGCCACAGAAAAGACACCTGTTTCCTTGCCCAGTTTGCTGTCTGGGGCGTTTTCAAGATAAAAGGGATATATGTTGACCATTGCAAAGCCAAAGCTCACTCCAAGGCCCATAAACACCAAATAAAGAATGGGATGAGGTGTTGAGAAGAGGATTGTCACAGAGAAGCATATGAGCATGAGCACAAAACCAGACAGAATTGTATATTTTCTGCCAATCTTTCCTGCAAGCCAACTTGATAAGGGGAAGGTGAGCATTGCTGCCGCCTGCGCAATGATGAGAGGGATTATGGCTTGGCTTTGAGCAAAGTGCAAGATTGTCTTTGCATACATGATGAAGTTTGACGTGATTGCGTTGTAAGCCATATAAAAGCAGAACACAATGCCCAATATGCAAAGTTTGTTGAAAGTTGCATTTTTTCGTAGGCTGTCAAATCTTTTTGCAATGCAGTATTGTTTGGTTGCGTCAATATGAGGAAGATGCAACAAAGTGTCCTCGGTGTTGACGTTGTACGAGGGCTTTAAATCAACTTCAAGTTGAGGTGTGTTGTCAATGGTGTCAAAGTTGATTGTTTCTGCCACGTCTCCGTCAGGGATGAGATCTTGTTGTTCCTGCTCAAATTCAAGAGCCACTTCCCTGTTGAACTTGTTTTCCTTGACAGCGATGCAAAACCAAACAAGGAGAACAAGGGTTGTGCCAATCATAAGACCGCCATATGTCCAAAAACCATCTTTTACGTCTTTGGGCATAAGCATAAAATAGCCGAGAGCCATAACCGTTGTGATGACAGACACAATGTTTGAAATGGCGTTTGCTTTGCTACGGAACTTGTCGGGATTGATGTCGGGCACGATTGCAAGAGCGGGAGAGCGGTATGCTGCAAGACTTGCAAGCGTGAGCATAAGACAAATGATAAAAGGCACAAAATAATCTTTGCCAAGAGATGCAAACACACACACTCCTGCAAATGCTATCATTTCAACAATAGTGCCAATCACAACGTAGGGCTTGCGCTTGCCGAAGCGTGTCCCCTTTGACATATCGCTGAGTTTGCCAAAAATAGGGAGCAAAATTAAGCCAAAAATGTTGTCACTTGCAATGATAACACCATGCCAAAAGGATGAAAGATTGTAAACCTCGTAGTTGACCACTTGCATAAAGGAGTCGTATGATCCCCAAAACAAAGCAATCCATCCAAATGCTAATGAACAAAGTATAGTGCGTTTATAGTTGAATTTCATAGTGATATAATAATAACACCCAAGTGAGCGATATGCAACATTTTGTTGCATAAGACAAAGTTTATTAAAAACGCCTTTTGTCAAAACCTGTCAAAAACAAGGGATTTGTTGCCAAAACAGCTCATCTACACTTGCAATGGCAAAGCAATTCGTGTAAAATCAAAGTGGAGGCAGATATGAGAATTGGCATAATCACCGCAATGACAGATGAAACAATGCCCCTTTATGAAAAGCTGGGCAAGTCAAAAGGCACAGGCAAGGTTGCAGGTGCAACAGTCCATAAATTTGAAATTGACGGAAATGAAATTTATCTTGCAAAGTCAGGAGTAGGCGAAATTCGTGCTGCCCTCACCGCTCAAATGCTTGTGGATATCTTTGAGGTTGAGGTGCTTCTCAATTTTGGCTTTGTGGGCTCTTTGGATAGCCGTTTTGACGTGGGCGATATGGTGCTTGTCGGTGCCGTTGTCCATTATCAATTTGACACCACGGAGATTGACAACGTGGCAGTTGGTCAATATGACGGCAAAGATACTCCATATTTTCACACAGACACCACACTCATTGCCAAGGTTCAAAACCAACTCGGTGGCATATTGCCCGTTGTAATTGACGCATCTGGCGACAAATTTGTGGCATCAAGTGAGGAGAAAAATTATCTCCGCACCTTCGGTGCTCATGTATGTGAAATGGAATGCGCCGGTCTTGTCATTGCATCAGAAAGAAACAACGTGCCCCTTTTGTCCATCAAAGTCATATCTGACAAAGCGGACGAAAGTGCCAATGTGTCCTTTGGCGAAGTTGTAAAACGTGGACTTACAAAATATGAGCAAATTTTCCCTGCCGTGCTCAAAGCAATCACAGGAGAAAATAGCACTCCCCTGCCACCTGTCAAACTTTGACAAAAAGCAACCAACTGCACAGCTTGACACAAAGGATTGAAAAAAACAGCAACCAAAAACCAACAAAACATAAACAGACAAATATAAACAAAAATTTTGACTATATACAAAGTATATAGTCAAACTACAATTATGGAAAGAATCACATCATTCAACATTGATCACAACGTGCTGACTCCAGGCATATACCTCAACCGTGTGGATGGCAACGTGTTTACATATGACCTTCGTTTCAAAGCACCAAACAAAGGGGATTATCTCCACACAGCAGGCATGCACACCGTGGAACATCTCTTTGCAACGGTTGTCCGCAACAGCCCCTACAAAGACAAGGTTGTTTATTTTGGACCTATGGGATGCAGAACTGGTTTTTATCTCCTACTCTTTGACACCCCTGACATCAACGATGCAAAGCGCATCGTCACGGAGTGTGTTGAAAAATGTCTTGAACTCAACTCAATCCCCGGATCCAAAAAGATTGAGTGTGGCAACTACCGCTCACACAACCTTGCAGATGCCAAAAAGGAGCTGACAGCATATCTTGGAGTCCTCAAAAGATAACAATCCAAACAAAGACAAATCAAACAATTTTCTATAAATTGCAAAAACAAAAATATAGAAAAATCAAAAGCCGAGCAAAAGCTCGGTTTTATTATTGCCAAAACATCGCCAAAACATTGCCAAAATCACACCCCCTAAAATACTAACTCCCCAAAATACTATTCCCCTAAAATACTATTCCCCTAAAATACTAACTCCCTATAATACTAATTCCCCCAAATACTAACTCCCCAAAATACAATCAAACTCTCTGTTGTATAAATCAGCACTCTACCACACAAATAGACCACACCTTTGCTACGTCACGTAACCTACAGCCATAACATACTCCCACAACCCCTAAATACCCTATCAGCCATAAACACCCTATCATCTATAAACACTCTATTAGCTATAACACGCTCTATCAGCTATACACACTTTCTCAGTCCTAAACACTCTCACAGTTCTACATACTCCAACAACCCCTAATACCCTCTCAGCCACAACACGCTCTCAGCTACAACACGCTCTCAGCCATAACACGTTCACAACCCCTAAAACCCTATCAACCATAACACACTCTATCAGCTAATAAACCACTCTCACAGCTCTACATACTCCCACAACTCACCCCGCCCCACAACCATTAGTGCCCCACAACTCAACGCACTCACGCAACTCAACGCAACTGAACGCACTCACGCAACTCAACGCACTCACGCAACTCAACGAATTCACATAATCCCTAACAACAACCAAAAACAACAAAATCTACTATTCTAATTGATCCCACCACTTTCAACGTATAATCAAATTCATTTTCTATAAAACAATAAAAACAAATATATAAAAAAAACAAAATAGAAACCATAAATAACAATCAAGCATTTATAAATACGGTCATAAGAATAAACAAAAGTGCAAATGTAAAATTTTCTATTCAAGAGGAAACCAAACAAACAAAATAAATGTTTTACGTGAAACATTTTACTATGTTTTGTAATTTGGCATTTAATAGAAGAATGAAATGAGCCAAACAAAACCGCCAAATTCTGCTCAAAATCCTGTCAAAAACGATGCGAAAAAAGGCGAATAAACCCTCATAAAAAGGAAAAATAAAACAATAGAAAAACTGCATAAAGCTCAACAGAGGTTTAAAAAGCAAAACTGGTCAATAACAATAGCAAGTACGTGCAAAAAAAACTTAACAAATTTAAAGGAAAAGTTAGCCAAAAATGTTTCACAAAGGAATTTGCGGGAAAAACTCCTCAAAAATAAGCAGGGATGTGGCCAAAGCCGACCAATTTGTCAAGAAATCCACAAAAATTATGCATTTTCAAGCCGAAAAACCAGCAAAAGAAACGCAAAAATCAAATAAAACAAAGGATTCACGAGAAACATCTCCGAAGACCTTAAAATCGTCCAAAAAATATATGTTTCACGTGGAACAATGGTCGGATGGGTGTGTGTTTCATGTGAAACAAAAACGCCTTAAAAGTGCCCAAAAATAGCCAAAAACAGCCATTTTTGATGGTTTTTGGGCTATTTTTGACCTATGAAAAATAATTTTTCGGCTTTTCCTCATCTAATTTTTTGGCCTCAAAAATCGGTCTTTCCCCATTGAAATTTGGGGGTCTTTTGTTTCGCAAAAATACTAATAAAAATTATTAGTTTCACAATTATTTTATCTTATAATAAAAAAACGGTTTTTTAGGCGTTTTTTAGGCATATTTTAGGTGTTTATTAGGTTTTTTTGGGCTGTTTTCAGCATGTGTGTAGTGTTTTTTTACTTAAATTTATGCTTTATTTGTGGTATTTTACAAGATTTAATTTTTATTTTTTATCTGACTTTTGCTCTATTTTAACCTTTTTTATTATATTTTTGGCATTCTTACTGCGATATTGATCAATTCTGTATTACCACGTTGATGTAAATGCAACGGTCCCTTGCAGATGAGCCCAGCAATGTTACTTTATTGATTACGCATAAACAAAATAACATTGATATTTTGAGGGTTGTTTGATATAATCAAGCCGGTGTCACATAAAACAATGGCTTTGTCCATGTAAATTTTGGCTGCTTTTGCCAATGATAAATGTGGTAAAAAGACAGATTGTTTTGTGTTTACTTAACTGAGTTAAGTAAAAGTTCTTTGGCAATTATGATTCTTGACGATTTTGCGTCATTATAAGACTGTTTTTGGGGTTGAATGCTATGTTGATTGCAATCATTGGTGAAAACTGCGTTGGCAAATCTACGCTTGCAAAGGAATTGGCCAGTCATTTTCCGTCCAAAATATTTGTGGGCAAGGACTTTTTGCGCCTTGAAAGAAATCCGTCCGTCGCAAAGCAGACCTTTCAAAAAATGTTGGCACAATCGGTTTGTGGCGAGAACTTGATTTTTGTCATCTCTGAAAAAGAGCATATTGACCTTTTGCCGGAGGGCGCACTTAGGATTTTGCTCACTGCCGATCTTGACGTCATCAAAGAGAGATTTAAGGATCGCATGAGGGGATTTTTGCCTCCCCCTGTGGAGAAAATGCTTGAACGCAACCACGGCACTTTTGACAGCGTAAAGTGTGATTTTTGTCTTGAAAGTGGCAAATATGATATAAATAGCGTTTTAGAATCTTTAAATTTACTTAACTTTGTTAAGTAAAAGATATATTTAACCGCAGAAAATTATACGCTACCATTTTGAGCTTAAAATCTATCATTAAATTATTGCGTTCACTTATTGTGGCGCACAGGACTGCATATGTTTGTTTGGGTTGGAATTGACGTAGACAGCCAATATGGCGAAATTAAAGACGTTGTAAAACGAGTTGAAAACGAAGTGGGCATAGACCACAGCATTTTTACGTTGCCTTGGCACGTGTCTCTCAAAATCTCTTTTAAAGTGGATGAAAGGGATCTTGAGGGAATTGAGGGCACCATCACAGACATTTACAATGGCGTAGAGCCCTTTGAAATCGCCGTAAAGGGCATTGAGCACCATGACAACATCTGCTGGGTCAGAATGTGTGAGAACCATCGTTTGAACGCATTGAGCGAGGTTTTAAACCACACTCTAAGGGACAAGCACAACATTCCTCTCCATGAATATGACCTTGACTTTATGTTTCATACAACGCTTTTTATGGATGATGACTTGGACAAGGTGGCAAGGTGCTACGACATGGTCAAGGACGCACCAGTGCCTGACAAGCTTGTTGCAAAAAGGTTTGTCATTGGTTTGTCGGAGGGCGGAGCACTTGGAACTTACAAGATTTTTAAAACAATTGAAAAATGAAAAACAAGTGATCTAAACGGATGAATTATAAATCTTTGATTTATAAAAGGACGGTTTTGCCGTCCTTTTTTATTGACTCTCATTGCAATCACAGCATGTTTATGCTGGCAAAATCTCACCAACGAATCATATTTTTGTTGAATTTTTCTTCATAAGCAGACTTCAATTCACCTGCGGATATGTTGTAGCACATCATCACATCATTGTAGTACATCAAGACGTCTGCAAGCTCTTCAACCAATGATTTGCGTACATCGGCGTCTTTCATTATCTTTTCACAGTCGTTCTTTTTGATGATATGGGCCACTTCTCCAATTTCTTCCACCATCCACAGCAGTTTGTTTTTGCCCGTTTCGGGCTGAATTGGCTCCCATATGGCGCTATATTTGTCCTGAAGCTGTTTTTGCATTGCTTGCATTTGATTGATTGTGAAGTCTTGCATAATTTTCTCCTTAAGAAATCATAAGATAGTTGGCTGTCCAAAATAGGATTGGGCCAACAAGAACAAACAAGTGGAACACCGCATGGACGTAGGGCTTGTGGATCGCAAACAGAACAGATCCCGCAATGACAGATGCAATGCCTATGGCATTGAGGATAAGTTCTGCGGTGGAAAAATGAGTGTCTGTGAGGAAATATGCCCCCACAAGCAATGCACCTATTACAAAGTTCATTGCAAAGGACACCATGCGGAACTTGCGGAAGTTGACAAGGGACAACACAAGGGCAAGAACCACAAGTCCAAAACAAGTGGCATAGATTGCGTACCCTGCCACGTGGCCTGTGAGAAGGGCTACACCCGTTCCACAGGATATGACGATGATGTTGACAGAGCAGTAGTCAACCTTGCGCATTTTGGCCTTGAGGGCGGGATTTTGTATGAAGTGATACACCGTTGAGTTGGTGTATAGCGCAAGAAAGCCAAGGGGGCACAATAGGGCGGTTGCAATAGATGCAGGTGTGGTGGCTTTTAGGAGCATAAGCACCAAGCCGACT
>JAFVYE010000068.1 GCA_017500745.1 Clostridia bacterium
CCTACGACCAAAATATCGCCGTGTGGCTTATAACTTGTTCCAACACTGCAATAGGCACTATGATCGGGATCTCCCTTGCGAACAATTCTCTCTGTTGTTTTCGTTTGCAGAGTTGTTCCGCAACAGTGACAATGTCTTTTTTTAAAATACATCATCAAATCATTGTTTTCATAAACCTTATGCATTTGAATCACAACTCCTATCCAAAAATATCCTCTATTATTTGACCAAAATCGATTGAAATATCAAAACCAAACCAACCTGGAGGATCAAATTTAAATCTGAATTTTCCACCTTCCCAGCTAAGAATAAAGCCTACACCAACGACAGAAACACTTGCATCAACGTATCGTCCATCATAGCCGAACGATAAGACGTTTGCATCTGCGAACACGCCGTATTTATTTTCTTTTACATTATATCCGACAAATGCCGAAATATTTCCGACACCAACAAAAATGGCAGGATTTTCTGCAACACCAAAATGTAGTGTTCCTTTATAAATAGACATGTTCCAGTCTATCAGCGCCCCTTTATTTATCGAAAAAACAAGAAGCTGGGGATTGCCCGTTGAAATAATTTCATTTTTCCAGTAGACGCTGGATACATTTTTGTTTTCATGTATTTCCTCATTCAGAATATCCAACGGTTTGGAGCAATTATTTATTCGCGAGCTGTTACTGTTGTTCCCGACAGAGTTTTTAGTTCCACGCGCACTTCTAACAGGCTTGTAACCCGCATAAGCGTAGAGATTTAGTCCGTGGGCGGTTTCAGGGTCAAGATAAGAAAGTGTGTCAGGCGAGATCCATCTGCACCATTCGGGATTATAATACCTCGTTTGCACCCAGTAAAGTCCTGTTTCGGTGTCAAAGTAGTATCCACGGTATCTTATCTTACAATAGCTTGCAAGACTTGCATCCCCACTAACAGAACAGTTGCCATAGGCATCATACTTGAACGTCACCAACTTTGTGCCACTGCTGTTATACACACCAATCACGTCACCTTGGATGTATTTTACCACAGCATATCTTGCTTTGCAAGAAAAAAGAAAACCCTCGTTGAAAGCGAGGGCTTTTGGTTCGGATTGGTTTTGGTTATTTTCTTGCCAGGGCGCGCTTTGCGGCGGAGATGATGTCGGCGGTGGTGAGGCCAAATTTTTCACTGAGATAGGCGTTTTTGCCCACTTCACCAAAGGTGTCACGGACTGCAACCATTTCAATGGGGGCAGGACACTTTTCAACAACAACTTCTGCAACTGCACTGCCAAGACCGCCGTTCAAAGCGTGGTTTTCACAGGTGACAAGTGCGCCTGTTTCGGTCACGGCTTTGATGATGGCTTCCTCATCAATGGGCTTCCAAGTGTGCATGTTGAGCACTCTTGCGCTGATGCCTTCTGCTTTCAATGCATCCGCCGCCTCTATTGCTCTTGACACCATTATGCCACTTGCCACAAGGGTGACGTCACTTCCGTCACGGACAAGGGTGGCTTTGCCAAGTTTAAAGTCGGGCACTGCGTCATAGACGTGCTCTGCTTTTTTGCGGAAAAGACGGATATACACGGGGCCGTTGTGCTCAATAATCTCAGGCACTGCTGCCTCAAGCATTGCTGCGTCTGTGGGCTCAAAGCATATCATCTTGGGGATTGCACGCATAAGGGCCATATCTTCAAAGGGCATATGTGTTCCGCCGTTGGCTTCTGCCGTGACACCGGGGTCTGTGCCCACGATCTTGACAGGTTGCTTGGCGTATGCCACTGAGATGAAGATTTGGTCATAGCAACGTCTTGTTGCAAAGGGGCCAAAGGAGTATGCAAAAGGCACTTTGCCCATGGATGCAAGGCCTGCTGCAACACCAATCATATTGGCCTCTGCAATGCCAACGTTGACAAATCTGTCGGGGTGTGCTTCCTTGAACACTTTTGTTGCGTGGCAACTCATAAGGTCGGCTTCAAGGACGACGATACGGTTGTCGGTGTCTGCTATTTTGGTCAGGGCGTTTGCAAGGGCCTGACGGAGTTCTCTATCGTCTGTCATCATTCATACCTCCCTGTTTCTTTGCGCCAGAGTTCCTCGGGGATTGACATGCTATGGCAGTTGGCAAGTCCTTCTGTGAAGGATGCGCCGTATCCCTTGATTGTGTCAAGCACGATCATGCTGGGGCGTCCCTTTTGTGCCTTTGCGTTGTCAATGGCGTCTGAGATTGCCTCAATGTCGTGGCCGTTGATCTCTTGAGTGTAAAAACCAAATGCGCTCCACTTGTCTTTTGCAGGGGCAAGTGAGTTGATGTCATCGGTGCGTCCGTCAAGCTGAAGCTTGTTGTTGTCAAGGAACACGATGAGGTTGTCAAGGCCACGGTTGCCTGCAAGCATTGTTGCCTCCCAAATTTGTCCTTCCTGTGCTTCGCCATCGCCAATGAAGCAGTAAATGGTGGCGGGATTGCCGTCCATCTTTGCCCCAATTGCCATGCCAACAGCTGCGGACAACCCTTGTCCAAGGGAGCCAGCGGTGAAGTCAATGCCGGGAGTCTTGTTCATGTCGCAGTGACTGGGGAGATTTGTGCCGTTTTTGTTGAGAGTAGTGGTCCACTCCTTGGGGTAGTAGCCAAGGTCTGCAAGCACAGCATACATTGCGGGGCCTGCGTGTCCCTTTGACATAATCACACGGTCACGGTCTTGCTTTTTGGGATTGGTGGGATCAACGTTTGCCTTGTCGTAATAGATGACTGTGAGGGCATCCATAACCGACATTGCTCCACCGATGTGACCAACACCAAAATGGCCGATGATTTCAATGGCATCATCACGGACCTTGCGTGCCTTTGCGGTCAAAAAATCAAGTTTTGCTTTGTCCATAATTTTCCTCCTATATGCACTTATTATATCACTACGCAACACCGAATACAAGACCGTATTTTGTCAAATTTGGCGTGCATAATTTTGTACAGCGGGCCCAACCTAACAGTATGACAAACACGTTTTTCAATTTTCGTTCAACCCTTATCATTGTTGCAATTGCTCTAACCATGTTGTTGACGGCCGTGCCAGCACCTGCCACCCAAGTGGCAAGATCCGCATTCTTTGACGACATGATAAACCGTGACGTCGTTGGCTTCTATGAGGAAAAAATCGCCGGCGAACCCTTTGTTTCAAAGATGAGTCAAAAGCAAATTGACCTGTTGAAAAGCACCTATGGTGTTGATCAAAATCGTCTGTGGCTCCTCCTCATTTTAGAGGACCTTGGAGCACGAGTTGACAACCACAAGGATTTGGCAGAACTGACAAAAATGAAAGATAACCAGCTGTTTTCGCACGGTAAAGCCCTTGTTGAGTCATATATCGCCACGTTGACCGATGAACAAAAAGAGGATTTGAAGGCGGGATTCAAACAAGCACTTGGAGGTTGAAAACTGGGAGCATGACACTTAAAAAACAAAAAAAGACGGCTCACGACGAGCCGTTTTTTATTTGTTAAGTGCATAATCCCGCGAGAAAAGATGTCCCTCCCCCTTCCTCACGTGTTTCCCCCGTCTGCCTACGGCAGAGCCCTGCGGGCAGGGACACACGACGCGATTGACTTCGTAACAATCGCTATTCCGTCGCTTCTCTCCTTACGGCTCTCGCACGTTAAGTGCCGTCCTCTCATTATGCCACTCGTTGCGTTGGTGCAAAAAAAACAGAGCGCACCCGCAACTTCGCACTTTTGTCTGGTGCGACGCGATTGACGGCTCTGCCGTAGCAATACGCTCTTCCGTTCCTTACGGCACTCCCTTTCTCGGCGCCCTGCGCCTCGCGTTTGCAACTTCGTAATGAGAGAGCTTGTCTATGCGCACCCTTCTGTAATTTGACGCCTGGATACTAACCAATTTCTTCAAAAATCTTGAAATGCAACCAAAAGTTGCGTAAAATGGTATTAAAGTTGGTGGAATAGCACCCCTCAAAATGGTATGATTGCCTCATCAAATCACAAGGAG
>JAFVYE010000069.1 GCA_017500745.1 Clostridia bacterium
AAACAGGCAAGAGTGAACTTATCCGTGCAGTCCTTGAAGGCATCTGCTATCACAAGCGTTGGATGCTTGAATCCTCTGCCAAGAAGGTGACCCCCAGTGACACAATCCGTTTTGTTGGCGGTGGCGCTCTCAGCGAGTTTACTTGCCAAGTGCTTGCAGACATCACAGGCCACAGAATTGTAACAGTTGCAAGCCCTCAAAACGTAGGCGCAGTTGGCGCAGCGGTATGTGCAGGTGTTGGCGTTGGGCTTATCCCCACCTTTGAGGCAGTCAAGGAGTTTATCCCTGCCAGCAAGAGCTTTGAACCCAACCTTGAACTCAAGGCAAAAGTCTATGACAAAAACTTTGAAGTGTTCAAAAAACTCTACAAGGCCAACAAGGACAACTTCGCCCTCCTCAACAAGTAAACAAGCAATCTAACCCAATCAAATAGTAAATTCCCACAAATGTGGGAATTTATTTTTTTGATTAATATGAATATAGATGGGGCAATCACATTGACATTTTTTTGATGTAGCATTATAATAATGCTATCTTTTTTAGGAGAAAGTTTATGAGCGACGTCCAAAAAATCTTAGTTCTTGATTTCGGCGGTCAGTACAAAGAGCTGATTGCAAGAAAAGTCCGTGCATGCAAAGTTATGAGCGTTATTATGTCTGGTGACACCCCCATTGAGCGCATCAAAAAGGAAAATCCCATTGGCATTATCTTGACCGGTGGCCCCCACAGCGTTTACAAAGAGGGATCCCTCCACGCAGACAAGGATTTGTTCAACCTTGGTATCCCCGTCCTTGGCATCTGCTACGGTATGCAATTTATGGCGTACACCCTTGGTGGTGAGGTTTCTCCCTGCGCAGTCAGCGAGTACGGAAAGATCAAAACCCACGTTTGCACAAAGTCTCCCCTGTTCAAGGGTATTGAGGACGTCACCCCCACTCTCATGAACCACACCGACTACGTCAAGACGGTGCCCGCAGGGTTTAGAGTGACTGCACATACAAAAGATTGTCCCGTTGCAGCAATGGAGGACAAAGACAGACAGTTCTATGCTGTGCAGTTCCATCCCGAAGCCGATTTGAGCGAAAGAGGCCATGACGTCATCCGCAACTTCTTGTACGAAGTTTGTGGCGCAGTTGGCGACTACACCATTGACGAGTTTATTGAAAAGGAAATTCAACGCATCCGTGAACAAGTTGGCGACAAGCACGTAGTGCTTGGCCTCAGCGGTGGCGTTGACAGTTCTGTCACGGCGGCCATCTTGGAGAGAGCAATCCCCGACCAAGTGACCTGCATCTTTGTTGACCACGGCATGATGCGCAAAAACGAGGGCAAAGAGGTTGAGGCGGCTTTCAGCGGAAAGCACTTGAAGTTTGTCCACGTCAATGCAGAGCAACGATTCCTTGCTCGCCTCAAAGGCGTCACCGACCCCGAGCGCAAGCGTATGATCATCGGCGAGGAGTTTGTCAGAGTGTTTGAGGAGGAGAGTGCAGAGTACGAGGGCAGTTTTCTTGCACAAGGCACAATCTATCCCGACGTGGTTGAAAGCGGTCACGCAAGTGGCGCAGTCATCAAGAGCCATCACAACGTAGGTGGTCTGCCCAAGGAGACCAAGTTTGTTGGACTTGTTGAGCCTCTCCGCACCCTTTTCAAAGATGAGGTCAGAGAGCTTGGCATGCTCCTTGGACTCCCCGAGGAATACGTCAACAGACAACCTTTCCCCGGCCCTGGTCTTGGGGTGAGATGCATCGGCGAGCTTACAAAGGAGCGTCTTGACACCCTGCGTGATGCAGACTATATCTATCGTGAGGAGCTTAAAAACGCAGGCCTCAAATACGATCAATTCTTTGCCGTGCTCACAAGCATGCGTTCAGTTGGCGTCAAAGGCGATGGCAGAACTTACAACTACGTCCTTGCCCTCCGTGCAATCCACACCACCGACTTTATGACTTGTGAATATGCACACATCCCCTACGAAGTCCTTGACAAAATCACCTCACGCATTGTCAACGAGGTCAAGGGTGTTGGCAGAGTTGTCTATGACATCACAGGCAAGCCCCCTGCGACAATTGAGTGGGAATAAGCAAAGAAGATAAACGTTGTATCAAACAAATCACTTTCACCTATGAGGATCCTCATAGGTGTATTTTTGAAAGGCACTTGCCAAAGGAGATAATATGCAATACAAAATAATCAACGGCGCTGTATCTTACGATGGCAATATGGTGCTTGAAAACATAGATTTTGAAATCAACGACCGTGAAAAAATTGCGGTAATCGGCAGAAACGGCTGTGGCAAAACAACTCTCCTGAAAGCAATTATGGGAGAGGTTGATCTTGAAGAGGGCACAGGGGAAAACGCCTTGCAAGTGATAAGGAGCGGTCGCCCCGAGATTGCATATCTCAGGCAAATCCCTTTTGAAAATGAAAGCGAACTTATGATCAATGAGGTCAAAAAGGTGTTTGCCCATCTCATAGAGATGGAGGCAAAACTTCAACGCCTTGTTGATGAAATGCAAGTGCGCAGTGATGAAAAAATCGCCCTTGAATACAGCAACCTCAACGATAGGTTTATTGCCCTTGGTGGACTGACTTACAAAAAAGAGTATCAAACCATGGTGCGCAAGTTTGGCTTTACGGAGGAAGAAGAAAACAAGCCCGTCAGCGAGTTTTCTGGTGGTCAAAGGACAAAAATATCCTTCATCAAAATGCTCCTGTCAAAGCCGGATGTGTTGCTTCTTGACGAGCCCACCAACCACCTTGACATTGAAACGATTGAGTGGCTTGAGGACTATTTGAAGTCCTACAAATCTGCTCTTGTAATTGTGTCCCACGATCGTATGTTCCTCAACAAAATCGTGGACAAGGTCTATGAAATTGAGTGGGGCGAAACAAGGTGCTACAAAGGGGACTATTCATCCTTTGAAAGACAAAAGAGAGAGTGGCACGTCAAGCAACAAAAGGATCACGACTTGCAAAAGGCGGAGATAGAGCGCCTCACAAAGCTCATTGAGCGCTTCCGCTACAAAGCCACAAAGGCAAGCATGGTGCAATCCAAGATAAAACTGCTTGAAAAGATGCAAATCGTGGACGCACCCGACAGATATGACACCCGCACGTTTAGGGCCAACACCGAGCCGAAAGTGACAAGTTCTCGCCAGGTCCTCAACGTCAACAACTTGGTTGTGGGCTATGACAAGCCCCTTGCAAAAGTCAGCTTCAACCTTGAAAAAGGTCAAAAGCTTGGCATCATAGGGGGCAACGGAGTGGGCAAATCCACCCTTGTCAAAACCTTGATGGGCAGGGTCAAAGCCCTTGACGGAACATATCAGTTTGGCTACAACACAGACGTGCAATACTTTGATCAACAGCTTGCTCAAATCACGGGAGAGCAGTCTATTTTTGAAAGTTTTTCAAACCAATATCCCTTTATGAGTGACACCGAAGTACGCAGGGCGCTGGGCACGTTTCAGTTTACGGGAGAGGACGTTTTTAGGGCATTGTCAACGTTGTCTGGTGGGGAAAAAGTCCGTTTGACATTGTGCAAAATTCTGCACTCTCGCCCCAACGTCTTGATCCTTGACGAGCCAACAAACCACCTTGACATCGTGGGCAAGGAAACCCTTGAAACCATGCTTCAAGACTATGTGGGCACATTGATTTTTGTGTCACACGACAGATACTTTGTGTCAAAGCTTGCCGACCGGCTTTTGGTGTTTGAAAAGGGTGGCGCAACCTTCTATCCCATGACCTACGAGGAGTACGACAGGTCACGAAAACCCACAGTTGAGGTCCAAGAGAAACAAGAAAAGTCAAAGACTGGTGGCAAGCATTATTACTCGCCCTCAAGGGAGAAAAACAAGATGCAAAAGAGGAGTGAAAAGCTTGAGCTCCTCATTGCAGAAGCAGATGAAACCCTTGCAAAGCTCAATGACGAGATGAACAATCCCGACGTGTTTTCCAACTACGTAAAGGTGGTTGAACTTCAAAGCGAGATTGACAAGGTCACAGCACAGCAAGGGGCATATATGGATGAATGGACTGACATCCTTGACCGACTTGCCGAGATGGACAAATAAATCAAAAATCACGCAATAAGCAGTTTACAAAGCAAAAACCGACGGATTAAACGTCGGTTTTGTTGTTTATCGTGGTTTGCTTGTGATTTGTTCAATGCAGGGCGTTGCCCGTTGAGCAGATATTTTTGTTTGCAATCATGACGCCGATGTGCTCTCTGCCACGGAGATTGTCTGCACAATTTCTTGCATTAAAATATAGTCTAAACCCGCCGTCATAGTCCACAAGGTTGCATGCATACACGTATTGTTTCATCCAGTTTTTGTACTTGCCAGAGGTGACGCAGGGGTCAAGGAACACCCTTGAAAACTCAAAGTTGATGCCGTCATCGGAGCGCAGAAGCATTATGCTTGAATGGGATTTGTTGCCCTTTTGATATATGCCGTTTTGGAGAGCGATGTAGCAATCGTTCAAACGATACACCTTGATGCAACCAGAACAGAGATTGAGATATTCATTGTTTTTGTCGGGCGAAATTATGGGAGTGTTGATGGGAACAAAGCCACCATCAAGACGGTTGCTTTCTGCATAGGCAATGTGGGTGGGCTCAGAAAATCCGCAGTCCTTGATGTAGGTAAGTCCTGCAGAAAAGTACAAGCGATATTTGTCCTCAAATTTTGTAAGGAAAGGATTTGAAATTGAAGTGCCTTGTTTGTCCGTCATATAGGGCTTGGTGCTGTCAATGATGAGGGTGGGTTTGCTCCAATGTTCAAGGTCGGTTGACGTGATGAGATATATCTTTGACAGCCACTTTCCACCCACGAGTGAAATGGCTTTTTTGAGGATGCTTTCGGTGCCCTCGTAGTAGAGATAATATTTGCCGTCAACCACGCTGATGTCGGGGCGCATTGCACGAGGAGTCACACGGCCTTTTCTTGTCCAGTCAATTCCGTCCTTGCTTTCAAAGTGGTATATGCCAAGGAGACTATGACAAAACATATGCCAAAGTCCATCGTGGGTTTTGTCGGGGGTGAGGACGCTGGGGTCGGCGAGGACGATGTTGACGCCAAAGTGTTTTACGATGGGATTGCCCTCATAGAGAACAAAGTTGCCGTTGAAAATGTCGTTGAAATTTGCGTTGATATAGTCTTTCATCGTGGTGCAAAAACAAAAACGCACTTGAGTGCGTCTTGTGTGGTTTATTTGGTGGTGAGGTACATCTTGAGCACCTCTTCTGTGAGAGTGATTTCCTTTGCGCAAAGCTTGACCGTGCCCAAATATTTTTTGAGTCCGGTCCAAAGTGCTTTGATCATGAGCACGTCACGGCTGTCAAGGGATGCGGCAAAGGCCTCAAGCATTAGCATAAGTTCGCCCCTTGCATCTGCGCCGAGATTTGACTCGTTTACGTTTTTGACAATGGCCACCAAGATGTTTTTCACTTGTTCGCCAAGGCCAGAGGGTGCAAAATCAACAGTTCTTTCAAGGAGAACTTGCTCCTCTTTGATGCCGTTGACAACCATGTTGACAATGAAAAACTTGAAGGGTTCAACCACGTTTGAAACAAAGCGCTCCAAGCTTTCTTGACCGGTGGTGGCAGGGAAGAAGTTGCGCGCAAAGCTGAGGAGGTCCATATCTCCCTTGTCCATTTCAACCAACATATTTGCAACAAGGGCCACAAAAACCTTTTCGTTTTTGGGCAAACGGAGCACGTTGTGCTCTCCCACTTTTTGAAGCGCCTTTCTCTTTTCGGTTTGATAGTCAAAGCCCCTGTTGACGTGACTGAGAACAGATCTAAACTCGGGATAGAAAGCAAGACACTTCAAAAGCTCCTTGACCTTTTTGTCTGCAAGGATAAGGTTGACAGTTTGAAGTTCATCAATGATGCTTACAAGTGCGGCAACGCCTTCGCCATTATATGCCATAGTTTTGCTCCTTTTTTGCATTATAGCATATATTGCAGGCCAAAATCAATGATAAAATCATCAAAAAGGGGTCAAATGATGAAGCTTTGGGGGTATGCACCCTGCGCGCACACTCCTGCTTGTAATTTTTGAAGATTTGTTGTAATATAGATGTAATCTAAGTTATGGCACAATCAACTTCGTGCAATTGTCCAAAAGGAACGACTATGAAAACCATGAAACATAAAAGACTGATTACGATGGTGGCATTGGTCCTTGTGGCCGTCATGCTTACCGCAACCCTCAGTGGATGCCATCTGTTCAAGATATATGACGAGGGCGATCTGCTTGCCATGATGAATGAGCTTGCAGTCACAATGTTCACAGGGGACGGCCTCTCTGTCAACATTCTGCTTGAAAACCCCGAAAAACTTGATCTTGATGGTCAACCCGCCTCTTTGCCCTTGCCTGATTTTGACAAGGAGTCCTACGAGGAGAATATGCGTGGGCTGAAGGAGATCCTTGGCATATTTAATATGGTCAACTACAAAAAGCTGTCAACCAAAGGCAAAATGGATTACGACACCATAGTTGACTATTTTTCAACGCTGATGCAATATGCAGATTTCTATTATCTTGACAATCGTGACTACGTGGGATCCAGCGATGGTTGGAACGTGCTTTTGCCCCTCTATCTTGACAAGCTTGCTTTCAAGACGGAAAACGACGTAAAAAATTGGTTGTCCTTGGCAGAACAAACCCAAACAGCATTTGCCGAATATGCTCGCTTTGAAAAGGAAGTGCTTATCCCTGCCGGCTATGCCCGCAGTTCAATCGCCTATGGCGAAATTGCAGAGCAGTGTGAGTCAATTGCAAAGATGGCTGATGGAGAGGAACATTTTCTCATCACAATTTTCACGGACAAGATTTTGAATGCTGATTTTTTGTCTGATGCAGAAAAGCAAAACTACATCCTTGAAGCCACAAGCAAAATAAATGAAAAACTTGTGCCCGCATATCAAACTCTTACAACAGAGATGAGAGCGTTGAGTGAAGCCAACTACCCCACAAAGTCACTTGCAGAGTACAGCGAAGGCAAGGCGTACTATGAGCTTTTGTTCCGCGACACGTCCTCATCAAGCGACTCTGTTGAAACCGCCTACAACAATTTGAAAGTGGCCTTCAACGAAACAATTGAGGAGGCACGCACCCTCCAAGCAAGCATTGAACAAGGCGTGACCTTGACTCCCGACATGAGCATTGAAGCCCTTGAAAGATACTATCAAACTTTGAAGTCAAGATATGCAGAGGACTTTCCTACACTTGATGCAAACACTCCCGATGCAACGTTCTTTGAGGTGCCTGATGCAATGGCAGATTTTTACAATCCTGCCAGCTATTTCAAGTCGGCAGTTGACAGCGTCACAGCCCCCGAAACCATCTATGTGAACAGCGCAAACGCAGGGGGATATCTTGGCTTTGACATCATATCACACGAGGGGCTTCCGGGACATATGCTCCAACACTCCTACCACAAGTCATCCGGGGCAAATATGCTTCGTTCACTGTTGGGATACGTGGGTTATGCAGAGGGCTGGGCAAGCTATGCACAGTACTATTCCGCCAAATATTTTGAGGGCACAGAGCAAGAAAAACTTGCGTACAAAGTGCAATGTTTGCTGGACAAAGCAACCACCTATTTGTACACGATAATTGACATTGAAATCAACTATTACGGCAAGACGAAAGAGCAACTTTACGCCGATGAAACCTATAAGCAAATTTTCAGCGATAGGATGTATGAATATATGATTCAAAACCCCGCAGTTTATGCAAGCTACGGCTACGGCAACTACAAAATGGAACAACTGAGAAAGGCATTTAAGGGCAGAGACTATGACTTCCATCTTTACGTTTTGAAGTGTGGTCCCACCACTTATGAAATCCTTGCCAAGTATATGTAAAAAGAGTTTTGTGAGGTGAAATTATGTCAAGATTTGGTACAACTGCCGAGCCCATTTTGGACAGTAAAACAGCCCTGTTTGACGGGGTGAGGTTGTCTGTTATTACAGACCGAATTCTGCGTGTTGAAAAGAGCATGGATGGTGTGTTTGAGGACCGTCCCACACAGATGGTTTTGGACAGAAATTTTGCAAATCCTCACTTTAGCACAACAAAAAACGGAAATAAAGTGCGTGTTTTGACCAAATCAACCGAATTTGAGGTTGATTTGAAAACCTTGAAAACAGCTGTTGTGCGTGATGGAAAAGTGGTGTCAAGTGGCTCTGGCAAAAACCTCAAAGGCACCGCACGCACCCTTGATTTTTCTTGGGGCAAGTGGCAACTTCAAGGGGGCAGAGTGCGCCTTGGCAAAGGCCTGTTTTCGTACTCAGGCGTCACCGAAATTGACGACAGCAAGTCCTATATTCTTCTTGAGGACGGCAACGTGCTTGGAAGAGAAAAGGGAGTTGTTGACAAATACGTTTTTGCCTTTGGCGACGACTATTTGGGTGGGCTCAGAGAGTTCTATTCATTGACAGGACAAACGCCCCTTTTGCCCAAGTACGCCCTTGGCAACTGGTGGTCAAGATACCACGCCTACACCCAAGAGGAATACACCTCGTTGATGGACAAATTTGCCTACAAAAACATCCCCCTCACAGTTGCCACAATTGACATGGATTGGCACCTTGTGCACAATCTGCCAAAAGACGTAAAAAACGAGCATTTTTCAATTCAAGGCGCTGGCTGGACGGGATACACTTTTGACAAAAATTTGTTTCCTGACTACAAGCAGTTTTTCAAAGACTTGAAGGGCATGGGCCTTGCAATCACAATGAACTTGCACCCCCGTGACGGAGTGAGATATTTTGAGGATCAGTACGAGGATATGGCAAGGGCAAACGGCATTGATCCTGCCACCAAAAAGACTGTCCAATTTGATTGCACCAATCTCAAATTTTTGGAGTCCTACTTTGACTATTTGCACCATCCCTATGAAGAAGATGGAGTGGACTTTTGGTGGATAGATTGGCAACAGGGCACAAAGTCCAAGCTCAAAGGGTTTGATCCTCTTTGGGCACTCAACCACTATCACACCTTGGACAGCGGACGTGATGGACGCACCCCTCTCATATTGTCAAGGTATGCAGGCATTGGCTCCCACAGATATCCTCTTGGATTTTCGGGAGACACTTTTGTGAGATGGTCAAGTTTGAAGCTTCAGCCATATTTCACCGCCAACGCATCAAACGTGGGCTACACTTGGTGGTCACACGACATTGGTGGACACATTGCGGGCAAGGGAGATGGCGAGCTTTACACAAGATGGGTGCAGTACGGCGTGTTTTCGCCCATCAATAGACTGCACTCAAACAACCTGTCTTGGAGCAAAGAGCCGTGGCTGTACGGGGACAGAGCAGAAAAGATATCCACCGACTTTTTGAGATTGCGCCACAGATTGCTTCCATATCTCTACAGCGCAAACGTGCGCACCGCCCGTGACGGCGAGCCCATCACCATGCCCATGTACTATTTGGACAAAACCGATGAGGCGTACAAGGCAAAAAATCAGTACTATTTTGGCGGAGAACTTTTGGTTGCACCCGTCTTGGAAAAGGCCAAAGCAGACGGCTTTTCGTACGTCAACGTGTATCTGCCCAAAGGAACTTGGACAGACTTTTTTACAGCCAAAAAGTACGTGGGAGGAAGGCATCATCTCATGCAAATTCCCTTGGATAGAATGCCTGTTTTTGCCAAAGAGGGCGCAATAATCCCCATGCTCAAAGATCGCTCGGGCAACAGCCAAATCTTTGACGAATTGGAGATAAGAGTGTACAAAGGGGAGGGCAGGTTTAGGATGCACGACGTGGGTGGCTACACAGACGTTTCCGTCACACAAGTTGAGGGCGGATACGAGGTGAAAGTTGACGACACTTACGCCCCCGTCAGAGCGGATATAGTTGTCACGTTTGTTGGCGATGTCACAACGTCAGTCCCCCTTGAAAGAGGTCAAAACACCATTTTCTTTGAGGGATAAAATAATTGCAATGAAAATTGTGCCGAAATTTGCTTGACATATTAAATAAGATTTAATATTATATACAAGCACATTTTTGGATATATTTGCGAGGAGAACTAGCCCCTTGAATCGCAATTGACATATACGAAATAGAAAAACAAAATCGGAGGTCCATCATGGCCAATAACAAATCATACATGGCGAAGCCCGGCGAAGTTGAAAGCAAGTGGTACGTTGTTGACGCATCAGGCATGGTGCTCGGCAGACTCGCATCACAAGTTGCATCAATCCTCAAGGGCAAAAACAAGCCCGAATACACCCCCCACGTTGATTGCGGTGACCACGTCATCATCATCAACTGTGAAAAAGTCGTCCTCACAGGGAAAGAAGCTTGAGGACAAATACTATCGTTATCACACCGGTTATATCGGCGGTCTCAAAGAAGTTCAATACAAGAAGCTTATGAGCGAAAAACCGGAATTTGCTGTTTACAAGGCAGTCAAGGGCATGCTCCCCAAGAACACACTTGGCGCACAAATGCTCAAGAAACTCCGCGTCTACCAAGGCAGTGAACACAATCATCAAGCACAATGCCCCACAGTGCTTGAACTCAAGTAGTGAGGTGAAATATGGCAACTAAGAAAGCATCAGCAAAAAAGGTTCAATATCTCGGCACCGGCAGACGTAAGAAGGCAATCGCAAGAGTCCGTCTTCTCCCC
>JAFVYE010000070.1 GCA_017500745.1 Clostridia bacterium
GACTATGCTGAAAACAATCCCAAAAAAGTGTGTCAGCACGTTGAGTGCCTCTTCCTTGTGGGTGTAGTAATGCAGGTTGTATTCCTCTGCAATCCTTTTTGCCTCTTCAACGTCAGAGGGGCCGTCAAGCCAAGTCCTAAACTTATTGAGGGTCACAATCCACCCCCTCTAACACAACGGTGAGTTGGTTTGAATATACGGGCTGGGCACCGCTCTTTATTGCAAGGACGGCAACAGTCACAGCACCGCTTTCATAGGCAAGATAGGATGAAAGGTCAACCGAGCCACCATAGATTTCATCCATGACAACCCCGTTGAGCACCAAGTAATTGCGTGCCCAAACATCATAGCTTGTGAGGTAAAGGGTGTTGTTTTTGATGGCGATGATCGTGCTTGCGCATTGTTCAATAGAAGTGAAGTCAACCTGTCCTGTTTGACCAATCTCTCCCTTTTTGTTGAGAGCAGAAACTTGAATTGAACAGGGTGATGCAATGAGTGCAGTCACGTCAATTTTGTATTGAACAAAGGTGTCGTTGCCTTTGTTGAACTCGCCCTCAAAATCATTTTCATTGACCTCAATGGGAGTTGACAAGCCGTCAGCTTGCACAACTATTGTAAGAGATGTAAAACCTTTGTCAACACAAAACACAAGGTTTATCACATCGTTTTCAAACAATAAACTTGTGTTTGCAACATTATACAACTTGTCTTCAACTGTCGTGTCATCTTGGACATCGTCATCCGTGCTGTCGTCTGGAGTGCCGTCATCTGGGGTGGTGTCGTCCGGAGTGACGTCATCTGAAGGAGTGTTGACGTCATCGTCAGCAGGCGTGTCCACAAATCCCTCTACACGAATGGTTGTGTCCTCTTTGACTGTGATGCTTGCTGGATAAAAAACGTAGCCGTCTTTTTTGAAGGTGATGACGTCATCTTTGTCAAGACCATTTGCGATGAACATGCCGTTTTCATCGGTGACCAAGGTGCCACCTCCGTCAACGAGCACGCTTACTCCGACCATTGGAGCGCCGTTGGCAACAACCTTTCCGATGACGGTATAGCCCTTTGTGGGAGGTGTGACCTCTGTTTTGTTGCATGCAGAAAATGAGCATACAACCCCTACGACCAAAACAAGTGTGATGATTAATGCAAGGAGTTTTTTAGACATTGTGCACCCCCTCGTCATCAACAACAAAAGCGACTTTGCCCAAGTCGTAAACAAATCTGCCGTCCTCGCCGGAAAGCTCAAACTCATGCTCCCCGCATTCAACGTCAAGCACAATAAAGGTGTCTGTGGTTGTGATGGCCTCCTCTCCGTCAATGGAGCAAGAGAAGGTCGCTCCCTCAAGAGATTGCCAAGATATTGCAATTTGGCCCATATATTCAAAGATGAAGATGGGCAAATCCAAGCTCATTTTTGCTTTTACATTGTGGGTGTAGAAGGTGGGTAGAGGGGACAAGTAGTAGATGTTTTTGCCAACGGGCACAACGGCAATTTGATATTGTCCGCTCATTCTAAAAAACTTGAAAATGGGCAATGAATTGGTTTTTGAAAAGCCAACGAGAATTCCGTTTACAAAGACGTGATAACCTTTGGCATTTTTTACGGCGTCCCAAGTGAGATCAATGCCTGCAATGTGGATATTTTTGACTTTGCTGAGGGTGGCGACCACTTTCTCAACCACAGAGCCAATGGGCGTCAAAACCCCCTTTGAATTGGCGTAAAGGGTGATTTGATAGCTGTTGGGGGTGGCAAGAAGGGACGTCACGTCAAAATGAGTGTAAAAATAGCCGTCCAAATATGTTTTTGTGCCGTTGACTTCAACAACGTATCCATCCAAATCTTCTGAGGGGGTGTAGGATGACCAATCAAGGACGTATTTGCCGTTGGTGTGGGATATGGACACTATGTTTTCGTCAGCCATGGCCACGGCAGGAGAGAAGGTTATTGACAACACAAAAACAACCGTCAAAGTGACGGCAAAAAGCAATACAAATTTGTTTTTGGAAGTGTCAAAACCAGAAAATAACATGTTGTCCTCATAAAAACAATAACATATCAAAATACAATGTCAACCCAAAGATTTACAAAAACCGACAAAAACCGACAAAACAAGTGAAATATATCGTAGAAAAAAGCCGAAGAAAACTATGTTTTCTGTGGATAAAAATCGGCAGAAATCCAATTACGGCCCCGTAAAATCCACGATTTTACGTTATTGCTGTGGAAAAGGGGTGCAAAACAAGCTCTTTTGTCCACAAAATTTCAAAAAATACTTGATATTATTTATGTTTATAGTTATAATAAAATATATTTATTATAATGTAAATTAATACGCTAACTGCTTATATAAGTATTAGGAGGAAAAATGGAAGAGGTAAAACACAGCTATAATGAGACCGACATACAGGTTCTTGAAGGCCTTGATCCTGTAAGAAAACGTCCCGGCATGTACATCGGCTCAACCGACACAAGAGGTCTGCACCACTTGGTCACAGAGGTCGTTGACAACTCAATTGACGAAGCGCTTGCTGGATACTGCACACACATCACGGTTGAAATTCTTGCAGATGGTGCAGTGCGCGTCACAGACAACGGTCGTGGCATCCCCACCGGCATCCACCCCACCGAGGGCAGATCTGCAGTTGAAGTTGTTCTCACAAAGCTTCACGCAGGCGGAAAGTTTGGCAACGGCGGATACAAGATTTCAGGTGGTTTGCACGGCGTTGGTGTGTCCTGCGTCAACGCACTTTCAGAGTGGCTTGTGGCAGAAGTCAAACAAAACGGCAAGATTCACAGAGTGCGCTTCAATCGTGGCATTGCAGAGCGTCCTTTGTCTGTGGTTGGCGACACCAATGAAACAGGCACAATCGTCACGTTCTATCCCGATGCAGAAATCTTTGAAACCCTTGAATTCAACTACGAGTCAATCAAATCACGCCTTCGTGAGCTTGCATATCTCAACAAGGGCTTGACCATTGAAATTGCAGATATGAGAGTTGAGCCCGAAAAGAGAGAAGTGTTCTGCTATGAGGGCGGTATTGTTTCATTTGTTGAAAGTCTCAACAAAACCAAGGAAACCATCTTTGAAAACGTCATCTATTTTGACGCAAAATACGTGGATAGCGAGATTGAAGTTGCAATGCAATACAACGACAGCTATTCCGACACAATTTTGACCTTTGCCAACAACATCAACACCGAGGAAGGTGGCACACACCTTGAAGGATTCAAGGCATCACTTTCAAAGGTCATCAATGAGTACGGCACACGCATGGGCATCTTGAAGGGAGCAGACAAGCTCTCTGGCGAGGACGTCCGTGAAGGTCTTACGGCGGTCATCTCCGTCAAGCTGGCAGAGCCCCAATTTGAAGGTCAAACCAAGACAAAGCTTGGCAACAGCAGTATGCGTTCTGCTGTGGCAAAGGGCGTCACAGAGGGCTTTGGCACCTATCTTGAAGAGCATCCCAGAGAGGCAAAAGAGCTCATCCTCAAGACAATCACCGCTCAAAGAGCAAGAGAAGCTGCCCGTGCTGCAAGAGAAACCGCTCGCCGTAAGAGCGCACTTGAGTCAACCACTCTCCCCGGCAAACTTGCAGACTGCACCGACAAGAATCCTAAGCATTGCGAAATCTATCTTGTTGAGGGCGACTCCGCAGGTGGCAGTGCAAAGCAAGGCCGTGACCGCAGATTCCAAGC
>JAFVYE010000071.1 GCA_017500745.1 Clostridia bacterium
CTGTCTGCATCTTCTGCGCCGTAGTAGTCAACAAGATTGTAGTTTCTGCCAGTGAGGGCGGACACTTTGTCCATCATTTCTTGGACGATGCCGGGCACTGCTTCGTAGTGCTTGTTGGCTGCTTCTCTGTTTTGGAAGTAGATGTCGGGGTTTTGTGCTGTGCCTGCTTGATGAGGATGTTCAGGGTTCAAAGCTCTTTCTCTGAAAGCATCAATTTCATCAAAGTTGACAAGGGTCTTGATTTCATCGTATTCAATTGCTTCAATCTTACTCACTTCGTGTGATGTTCTAAAACCGTCAAAGAAGTGGAGGAAAGGAACAGATGACTTCAAGGTTGAAAGGTGTGCAACAAGTGCAAGGTCCATAACTTCTTGAACGCTGTTTGCTGCAAGCAGTGCAAAACCTGTTTGACGGCAAGCCATGACGTCTGCGTGGTCACCAAAGATGTTGAGTGCGTGTGCTGCAAGTGCTCTTGCAGAAACGTGGAATACGCAGGGGAGAAGTTCGCCAGAAATCTTGTACATGTTGGGGATCATAAGGAGCAAACCTTGGCTGGCTGTGAAGGTGCTTGTGAGTGCGCCTGCTGCAAGTGAGCCGTGCACTGCGCCTGCTGCGCCTGCTTCTGATTGCATCTCTGTGATTCTTACGATGTTTCCAAGAAGATTCTTTCTGCCTTGACCTGCCCAATCATCGCAGTTTTCTGCCATGGGGGAGGAAGGTGTGATGGGGTAGATTGCTGCAACGTCAGAGAACGCATACGCGATATGTGCCGCAGCTGTGTTGCCGTCAATGGTCATTTTTTTGCTCATTGAATGCCTCCAAAATGTATTACATAAATTTTATTGTCTTGTGTACGCGTGGATGCTCGCATAATGCACGGGCGCAAGTCCACGACGCTTAACATTATAAACATATTAAAATCAATAGTCAATCAAAAGTTTTCCCCACCCCCGTGAAAACCACCATTTAACCGACAAAAAAGGCATTTAATAAAGTTATGTCACAATATTTATTCAGTTGATTTTTGTGCTATTGGGTGTTATAATTCAACCATTATGTCGTATATTGTCCTCAAAGGAGTAAACTTTACTTACTCATTAGGGGAGGGCCGCAGTCTAAAAGCCCTCAAAAACCTGTCTTTTTCCGTTGAGAAAGGCAGTTTTGTCGCGTTGGTCGGTATGAACGGCAGTGGCAAAAGCACGCTGTCAAAACTGCTCAACGGTTTATTTTTGCCCACAAACAAGCAAGGTCAAGTGATTGTTGACGGCATCAACACCAAAGAGGTGGAGGATGGCACCGTCAAAGATGGTGACGGCAACGAGGTCACCGCTTTTGACGTGCGCAGAAAGGTGGGCATTGTGTTCCAAAACCCCGACAATCAAACCGTGGCAACCATAGTTGAGGACGACGTGGCCTTTGGCCCCGAAAACATTGGGCTTCCCCGTGAGGAAATTGTTGAAAGAGTGACCTCTGCTCTTGAAAGCGTGGGTATGCAGGACTACAAGGATAGGCCTGTCAGCAAGCTCAGCGGTGGACAAAAACAACGTGTTGCCATTGCCGGCGTCCTTGCAATGCGTCCTGACGTCATCGTATTTGACGAGTCAACTGCAATGCTTGATCCTCTTGGCAGACGTGAGATTATGTCCATTGCCAAGGAGCTCAACAATCAAGGCATCACGGTCATCATGGTCACTCACAATATGGATGAAGCAGCCCTTGCGGACAGAATCATCGTTCTTTCAAAGGGCGAAGTTGCCCTTGACGGCACTCCCAAGGAAGTTTTTTCACAGGACGTGACCAGATTTGGCTTGACTTTGCCTCCCGCAACCGAAACAGCAAACAGACTCGGCGCTGTGGGCTTTGACTTTGACGGGGCAATGATCAATGAAGTTGAATTGGTGGAGGGAATATGCAAGCAATTAAGATAACCTCCCTCACTTATATCTACTCAAAGAAAACACCTTCTGAGAAGGTGGCTCTTGACAACGTAAATCTTGCCATAAACGAGGGCGAGTTTGTGGCTGTTGTTGGACACACCGGCAGCGGCAAGTCCACTCTTGTGCAACACCTCAACGGACTCATCAAAACCCAAAGTGGCAGTGTTGAGATTTTTGGCAACCCCACCACTGACAAAAAGAAGTTGAAGCAACTTCGCTTTGACGTGGGCATGGTTTTTCAATATCCCGAGTATCAACTCTTTGAGGACACCGTGGCAAAGGACGTTGCCTTTGGCCCCAAAAACATGAAGTTGCCCAAGGAGGAGATTGACAACCGAGTGCACAGAGCAATGGAGCTGGTTGGCCTCCCTTACAGCGACTTTGCAGAACGCAGTCCCTTTGAGCTCAGCGGTGGCGAAAAACGCAGAGCAGCCATTGCAGGCGTCATTGCAATGGAGCCCAAAATCCTCGTTCTTGACGAGCCGTTTGCGGGACTTGACCCCGTGGGCGTTGAAGAGATTACAGCTCTCATCATGAAGCTCAAGCGTGAGGTTTGTCCCACCGTCATCATGGTCACTCACGACATGGATTCAGCCAGCGCACTTGCAGACAGAGTGGTGGCACTCTATGACGGCAAGATTGTGGCTGACGGACATCCCAAAGAGGTGTTTGGCAACAGAGCACTCATTGAAGAGATTGGTCTTGACGTGCCATTTGTGGCAAGGGTTGTTGACCGCCTTGAAGGAGAGGGCATCTGCCTTGACAAAGGCATTCTCACCATAGATGAATTGGTGTCTGCCCTTGACAAATACAAAAAATTGACGGGAGGAGAAAGCCATGTTTAAGGACATCTCCTTTGGTCAATATTATCCTGTCAACTCCCCTGTGCATCGCCTTGATGCAAGAGTGAAGCTTCTCATCACGCTGATGTTTGTGGTGGGCATATTTTTCATCAAAAGCTACTTTGGATTTATGCTGACAGCGGTGGTGCTTGTCCTCATAATTTTGCTTGCTCGCCTGCCCATTATGTCTGTGCTCAAATCCGTCAAAGCAGTGCTGTTTATTGTGGCGTTTACTGCCCTCATAAACTTGTTCCTTGGAGGCGAAAACGGCAGTGAAGTTTTGTGGGCGTGGAAATCCCTTGTAATCACAAAAGCGTCAGATCACACAACCATAAAGATGGTTTTAAGGTTGGTTTTGTTGATTTCAGGCGCATCTTTGCTGTCCCTAACAACCACACCCGTCGCCCTTGCAGACGGCATTGAAAGCATCCTTTCACCTCTCCGTCACATCCGTGTCCCAGTCCGAGATATTGCAATGATAATGAGCATTGCCCTTCGCTTTATTCCCACGCTTTTTGAGGAAACCAACAAAATCATTTCTGCACAGAAATCAAGGGGTGCAAGCTTTGACACAGGAGGTCCTTTTGCCCGTGCAAAAGCCCTTCTTCCCGTGCTTATCCCCCTCTTTGTCAACTCATTTAGGAGAGCGGATGAGCTTGCCTTTGCAATGGACAGCCGTTGCTACAACGCCACAGACAAGCGCGTCAAAATGAAGGTGGCAAAAATCGGAATTGGCGACGTGGTCGCACTCTTTGTTATGTGTGCATTTTTCACGGTGATCATGCTTGACAGATACTATTGGTGTGGCCTTGTTGACACTCTCATTTTTGGAGGTTTGCTGTGAGATATAGAGCAGTGATTTCCTATGACGGCACTTCATACGTTGGTTGGCAAAGACAACTCAACGGCATGTCCGTGCAGGAAAAAATGGAGATTGCTCTTGGCAAAATATTTGGCGCTACCACAAGTTGCACGGCAAGTGGTCGCACAGATGCAGGAGTTCATGCAGAAGGCCAAGTCATTCATTTTGATGCAGACACCTCAATCCCCACGGACAAGATCCCTTATGCAGTCAACACCGAGCTTCCTGACGACATCAGCATGCTTCAATGCGAGGAAACGAGAGATGACTTCAATGCAAGATTTTCTGCAAAGCGCAAGACGTACAGATACAGCTTGTATTCATCTCCCCATCGCCTTGCAACCCTCAACAAAAATCACACTCACATCATCAGCCCGTTGAACGTGGAGGATATGAAAAAGGCAGTGGAACATATTGTTGGCGAGCATGACTTCAAGTGCTTTGAAGCAAGTGGCTCTGTGGTGAAAAGTACGGTTAGAACCGTGTTTTCCTTGGATATTGCTGTCACAAAGCTCCCCGCAATCAAGGGCATTGCCTTTGACCCTATTAAGTTGGACATCACCATCACAGGCAACGGATTTTTGTACAATATGGTGCGCATAATTGCAGGCACGCTGGTGTACGTGGGCATGGGCAAGATCGCTCCCGATGAGGTCAAGGACATCATCCTTTCAAAGGATAGGACAAAGGCGGGCAAAACTTTGCCCCCCGAAGGACTGACTTTGGTCAGCGTTGAATATGAAGATTAAAAGCAGGCGAAACGCCTGTTTTTTTGTTGTTTCCTTTGATGAAAAATCTGGCAAATTGCAGTTGACGTAAAATTTTTTATTTATTCAAATAAACCATTCAAAAAACAAATCCAATTGGATAGAAGGGCGGTTTTTGTTGGGTTTTGAGGGCGGTGCACGGTTCTTTTGCTTTTTTTGAGGTTTTAAGCAAAATTTTTCTCATTGACAAATGGCTTTGTTCAATATAAAATTTATAATATGTTAACTCTCGCGTACGTGCAAGACAAAGAAGCACTTGACAAAATCTATCAAACCCTCTCTTCCGACGAGCCCAAGGAGGGCGCCAACTTTGTGTTTTTTGACGAAGGCAACCCCGTGGGATATATGAGAGTCAGAGTGGAGGGAGCAGTGCTTGTGGACAGCGTCAACTTTTTGCCAACGGTGGAGGCAGGGGACAGACTCTTTTTCATCCACGCTATGTTTTACAAGTTTGGTCTTGGCGCCCCTGTGGAAATCAGGTTCAAAGGGGAGCGAAAGGAGCTTGAAGCTTATGGCTTCAAAGTGAGCGAGGGCCACACGTCAGCAATGTCAAATCAAATCAATCTTCACGTATACTGCAAAGGACACGACTAATGGAAATTTCAAGAAACTTTATTGAAGAAATCATTGACGGCGAGCTTGAGAGTGGTAAAGTCTCCAAAATCATAACAAGATTCCCGCCCGAACCCAATGGATATTTGCACATCGGCCATGCAAAAGCTTTGTGCATCAACTTTGGCATGAAGGCAAAATATAACGGCGAATGCAACCTCCGCTTTGACGACACCAACCCTGTCAAAGAGGACGTGGAATATATGGAGTCCATCAAGGAGGACATCAAGTGGCTTGGCTTTGATTGGGACAGAGTGCTCAATGCAAGCGACTATTTTGACAAAATGTATGAGTGCGCAGTCAAGCTCATCAAGGACGGCAAAGCATACGTTTGCGACCTCACCGCAGAGGAAATCCGCTCAACAAGAGGCACTCTTGTTGAAGCAGGCAAGGAAAGCCCTTATCGCAATCGTAGCGTAGAGGAAAACCTTGACCTCTTTGAGAGAATGAGAGCTGGTGAATTTGCTGATGGAGAAAGAGTGCTCCGTGCAAAGATTGACATGGCATCTCCCAACATCAACATGCGTGACCCCGTCATCTATCGCATCTGTCACGCAGAGCATCCTCACACCGGCGACAAGTGGGTCATCTATCCCATGTACGACTTTGCCCATCCCCTTGAGGACGCAATTGAGGGCATCACACACTCCCTTTGCTCATTGGAGTTTGAAAACCACCGTCCCCTTTACGATTGGGTGACAGAAAACTGCGGATTCCCCGCACCTCGTCCTCGCCAAATTGAGTTTGCACGCCTCAACCTCACACACACCGTCATGAGCAAGCGCTTCATCAAGCGTCTTGTGGACGAAGGCATAGTGTGGGGCTGGAACGATCCTCGCCTTTCAACCCTCAGCGGAATTAGGGAAAGAGGATATCCCCCCGAAGCAATCAGAGATTTTTGCTCTCGCATTGGGGTGGCAAAGGCAGACAGCGAGGTTGACATTGCAATGCTTGAGCATTGCGTCAGAGAAAACCTCAACCAAAACGCAACAAGAGCAATGGTGGTCACAAAGCCCCTCAAGCTCATCATTGACAACTATCCTGATGGAAAGACAGAGGATTGCTTCATTGAAAACAATCCCAACACAGATGAAACCCACGTTTCAACTTTCTCAAAGGAATTGTATATTGAAGAGAGCGACTTTGCTCTCAACCCTCCCCCCAAGTTCTTCCGTTTGAAGCCAGACGGAATGGTGCGTTTGAAGGGCGCATACGTCATCAAGTACGCAGGCGTTGATCAAGATGCAGAGGGCAACGTCACCGCAGTGCATGCAGAGCTTCTTGAAGGCACAAAGAGTGGCGAAGAGGGTGCAAACATCAAAGTCAAAGGCACAATTCATTGGGTGAATGCACAAGATGCAGTTGACGTCCGTCTCAACATGTTTGACTATCTCATCAACGATGGCGATGGCGATTATATGGACCGTGTCAACCCCAACTCTCTCACCGTGCTCAACGGCAAGGCAGAAAGATTCCTTGCGGACGCAAAGGCAGGGGAGAGATTCCAATTTCTCCGTCAGGGCTACTTCATCAAGCGCAACGTTGACGGAAATGAATACAACAGCATAGTGGGACTCAAAGATAGTTTCAAAGTGAAATAAAACAAGGGAGATAGGATATGTTCACTTGCAAAGTATGTGGAAGCGCAGTTGAAGCAGGCCAAGCATTCTGCACCACTTGTGGAGCAGACGTGGCCGACAACTACGAATGCGAATGCCCTTCATGTGGCACCAAAAACACCGCAGGCAACCGTTATTGCGCCAAATGTGGCAACATTCTCGGCGTGCTTGCAAAACCTGTTTGCGTAATTTGCGGAGGCAAAAACCTCCCCGGCGCAAAGTTTTGCACCTCCTGTGGCGCACCTCTGCCCAGAAATGAAGAAACGCACGACAGTCTTGACGTCATTGAAATGCGCAAGACAAAGATGAAGCTTGACCTTCTTGTCAAGGAAAGAATGAAAGGCATTGACAAGGAAATCAACGACAAGCGTGCCAAGATGCTTGACGACAAAGCCAAGAGCATGAAGGAAATTGAGGACTATCGCACTGCAACCAATGCAGAGCTTGCCAAACAAGCCAAAATGCTTGACGCTTACAGAGAAAAGGTCAATGAAATGGGTTCAGAGGACGTTGCAAAACTCCGCAAGATCACGTCAAGTCTCAAAGACTTGGTGGGCTACTACTCAGACCCCTATTCAGAGATTGATGAGGATCTCATTGAGGGCGAAACTTACGTTTGCCCCAGCTGTGGTGCAATCAATCCTTTGACCGTCACCGCTTGCCTCCATTGCGGAAGAAGCCGTGCAAGAGCAACGTTGCTCCTTGCCAAAGGCAAGATCAAGCAATCACCTCCTGTAAGACGCAAGACAAAGCAAATTCCCGTCAAGGAAGTCAACTTGGATTCACCCAAGACTCCCACTTTTGACGAGTTTGCCGGTGAGGAGTTTGAAAAGGCACAAAACAAGACGATTGAAGTTGAAAAGACAGAGGACAACAACGTCTTTGCTTCACATCCTGCATATCCTGCAGGCGCCTACCCCTATCCCTATCCTCCTCAAGCACCCTACGGGGCATATCCCTATCCTTATCCTCCCCAAGCACCTCAACCTGCACCTCAATTTTACAACGCACAAACAGGTGAACCCTATCAAATGCCCCCCATCGTACAACCTGTGGCATTTGTCCCCTACGTGACACAAGAGCAACCTCTTATGCAATACACACCCGCGGACGTCAATCCCACGGTTAAGCCCCAAAAATAACAGAGATTTATGGCATTAGACGACAAAAACAGAGTTGATGAAATGGGCATAAGAAAAGCCCCCGTACCGTTGTACGGCAATTCAGTCAAGCAACTGCCTGCAGTAAGGCAGGACTTTGTTTTGCGCCCCTCTCTCCAAATTGACAACCATGGCGACCCCGAAAGTCTTGCAGAGCCCTCAACGGCCAAGGACTATCAACCCAAGATCAAGGATGTCAGCAAGAGATGGAAACGCACAAAGCGCACAAAGAATTTCTTTAGCGGACTGATTATGCTTCTTGCAACAGCGGTGACTTTGCTCCCCTTCATCTTTGCGTATTTTCAAATCAAAGTGGACTTTTTGCCCTTTAAATACGTGCCCGATCAATACAACGTGATCAGCAACATCATTTGGGCAATTCAAGGAGAACAAGGCACGGTTTGGGAGGCAGGATTTGCCACCAACTGGAAGATTGTCATCCCTGACTTCATCATTGCAGTGGGCCTTTTGTTTGTGCTTTGCAATCTTGTCAAGGCAATAGTGTGCATGTGTGGCACCATCAAGGTGAGAAGATTCACTTTTTGTAGCATTGCATTTGTCACGTCTGTCCTTGCAGTATTTGTTTTGAGCTTGGTTGGCTTTGGTCAACTTGGCATCAAAAAGATTGACTTCATGAAGGACGTTGTGGCAAATTGGCAAAACAATGAACTGGTTGCTCTGTTCATTGCAGGCATGGTAGGAGTGGTTGGCTCATTGCTGGTCAAACTCATCAACTCCGAAAAATATGGATATTTGAGATAACCTACGTCCAAGGACAAAGGAGATATTTTATGGCAAAGAAAGATAAAGTTCAAAATTTTGTGCCCGAACAAGAACCCGTAATTCAAGAAGAAACTCTTTTTGAAGCAGAAGCATACGGCAATCCTCAGCCCGATGCAGGCATGGAAACCACGGTGATGAAGCCCGTTGGCATGGGAGGCCCCGTTCCCATCGTTGCCCCCAAGCACAACACCATCCAACTCCAACCCATCATCGTGCCTCTTGCAGTTGTGCCTTATATGAGCCAAGACAGCGACGTCTTGCGCACAGACGGCATGACCGCCAGCGAACAGGAGGCAGCAATGGCCGTCAGCAAGATGGAGGCAGAAAAGGAAGCCAAGGCAAGAAAGAAATCAAAGAAGGCAAGCGCACGTGCAGGAGCATTCTTCTCATTCCTCCTTTCTGGCATTGTCCTTGCAATCTATCTGCTTGCATACTTCATGCCTGAGTTCTACATCTTCAACTTCAAGGCATACAACGTCATTGGCACCATCATTGATTGGATTGGTGGAATTGCTCCTCAAAACATGGCTGTGGCACTCCTCCATATCATCTCTGCTGGCTTTGCAGCAATTGCAACCGTGGTCAGCTTGGTGTCCTTCATAGTTGGAAAGATTCCTTGCGGATTCAACACGGTGGTCACATTCATCTCTGCAGCAACTGTGGACGCAGCGCTCATCTACACCGCAGTCAAGGCAACCCAAGCAGGCAAGGCCTTTGACGTGATGGAATATCTTGAATACATAATCCTTGCAGGCGTGGCAACTTTGGCCTTTATTGTCAGCATCATCATCCTTGTTGGCATTGGCAGAAAAAAAGACCCCTACGAAGACGATCTCAAAACAAACAACGTAATCTAAAAGAAGCGGGGCTTAAAAGCCCCGTTTTCATATTAATTTAATTTCTGTTTAACCTATGTCACTCAAGCTTGTATCACTGGCAAGTGGAAGCAAAGGCAACTGCGCTCTTATATATTCGGACAACACGGCAATACTTTGTGATGCCGGCGTTTCATATACGCGCATATCAAAGTCCCTCAAAGGAATGGGGTTTGACCTGTGTGACATAAGCGGGATTGTGATCACCCACGAGCACAGCGACCACGTGTGCGGTTTGAAGAGATTGTGTGACCACGTTCCCCTCTACGCCCACCCTTTGACCGCAAAAGCCATATATGACAGGCAGGGCGTGCTCAAAAACTATAGGGCAGTGGACTTTTATGAAAACGGATTTGACATCGGCGACATCAAGGTGTTGCCCTTTAGAATCCCTCACGATGCAGAGTATCCTTTGGGATACACCTTTAAGTGCGGAGGTCACAGCGTAAGCATTGCCACCGACATGGGCTTTGCCACCAATGGCGTGTTTCAAAACATCAAGGACAGCCAAGTTGTTCTTCTTGAATCAAACCACGACGTTGAAATGTTGATGAACGGCCCTTACACTCCTGCACTCAAAAAGAGAATTCTGTCCAAAAACGGACATCTCAGCAACGATATGGCGGCGGTCATGGCAGAGCGACTTGTGGGAGGCAAAACTCACACCATAGTCCTCGGCCACCTCAGCGAGCAAAACAATCTGCCCGAACTTGCCCTTGGCGCCGTAAAGGGCAGAGTGGACAAGCTGGGGGGAGGCGTGCGCATTACCGTGGCCCTTCAAAATGAAATAAGCGAGGTTTTTGAAACTGATGAGAAATAGAATCACCGCAAGCGAAGGAGCGTCATCCTACATCTTTGGGCTGTTTGGGGCCTCTGTTGTGGGCAACGCTTTTGCAATGATAATGTCTGGCAGACTTGGTTCATTTGCAGGCATGCCCATTGCAACGTGGGCAAGCTACGCAATCACCCAATTGGCGTTTATTGGGGTGGTGTTTGTCATGGGAGTTTGGCGCAAATTTGACACCATCAAGGTCGCACGCGTGCGCCCGACCAAAAACATAAAACAATATCTGCTTTTGCCCTTCATTGCCGTGTTCACCATCATGGCGTTCTATCCTTTTTCATTGCTGTTTATGAAGCTGTTGTCCTTGATGGGCTATCACGGGGCTTCGGTCAGCGTGCCCATGTCCAACTCTGTGGGAGTGTATTTTCTGTCCCTTCTCGTCATAGCCGTGCTTCCTGCAATAGGAGAAGAGCTTTTGTGCCGAGGTCTTTTGCAGACGGGACTCAACACAAGAGGCACCGCCTTTGGAGTGTTTATGTCCGCATTCTTGTTCAGCTTTATGCACGCAAATCCCTTGCAGACCTTCCACCAATTTGGCCTTGGCATAGTTCTTGCAGTTGTGTTCAACCTGTCTGGGTCATTGGTGCCTTGCATGATAATCCACTTCCTCAACAACTTCTACACGTTGACAATTTCCACCTACATTCCCGAGGTGGACATGCTCATTTATCAGCTTGGCAATTGGAACTATCTCACCGGCACCGCCAGCGTCATCGTGGGATTGTTTGGCCTTGCGGTGTTGCTTTATCTCTATCACCGATTTGGCGAGAAAAAACAACCACCTGCATTCAAGGTGTTTGAAAACAACGTGGTGTTTGAAGAGTACTCAATCACGGTGTCCATGGATGGAGTTGAAAAAAAATCCAACCTGTTTCTTGACACCTTCCGCTTTGTAGGATCGCTGTTTACAAAGAGCGGTTGGCAAAGGGTGTCACGGGTGTTGTTTGACAAAGCAGACGTGCCGTATCTTGGCAAAAATCAACCCATGGTCAACGTGTGGATTGCCACCGGTCTTGCCGTGTTTTACTGGGTGCTAAATTTCATATTGGGGCTTGTCTAATGACCGCACGACTCAGGACCAACATCACCTATTTTGTGCTCATTGTCGCAACTCTTTTGTTGCGCATATCCGTGTACGAAGGCGTTGGGCTTGAGGGCAGAGGTCTTGACCATTACTTCACGTTTGTGGCACAAATTGTGTGCTTCACTCTTGTGCCTGTGACAATGTATTTTGCCCTTCGCAAAAAAGGCGATGTGCTCACAATGCACACTTTAACAAGTGATTTTGGCTTCAAAAAGGTTGGATTGCGCAACTCGGTGCGCACACTCGTCATTGGCATAGCCATGGTGTATATGGCCACAGTCATCTCATTTGTGTGGTCAAACCTATTGTCGCTTTTGGGCTATTCCTACTCCAGCACTCCCACCGAATACGAGAGCGTTGGCCATCTGTTTTTGGAGCTGTTTATGACAGCCGTCCTCCCCGGCTTTTGTGAGGAGTTTGCCCACAGAGGATTGTTGTTTTACGGCTATCGTGACAGCGGGTTTAAGGTGGTTGTTGTGTCTGCGTTGCTGTTCAGCTTGATGCATCAAAACATCCGCCAAACAGCGTACACCTTTTTTGACGGCCTTGTGCTTGCGTTGCTTTGTTACTACACGGGCTCAATTTGGCCGGGGGTGTTTGTCCATTTCTTCAACAACGCCATATCCGTCCTTTGGGACTACGGCAGCGTTACGGGTGGCTGGCTGTCCTTTATGGACAAGGCGTCCGATTGGCTTTATGACTCTCTTGTCGGCTACATTGTTGGTGCAATCATATTTGTGCTGGCAGGGGTGGCAATGGTGTTTATGTTCAAGCGCATGCGTGACGACAGCGTCAAAAATGGAATCATACCCGCCCAGCCCTTTGCCAAAAACAAGGAAGGAGCATTGGCTCTCCACAAGGACGTGCTTCTTTACGTCATAATTGCGCTTGGGGTTGTGGCAACAATCTTCACTTTGGTATGGGGGATTATACGATGAAAATCAACCTTATCGCCATTGGCAAAATCAAGGAACAATATATTGTTGACGGAATCAAGGAGTATCAAAAAAGGATCTCTCGTTTTGCCGAGTTCAATTTGATTGAACTGCCAGACGCACCCCAAGGCAAAACCCCCGAGGAGCAAATGGACGTTGAGGGCAAGCGCTTAATAGAAAAGGCAAAAGGCCACCTCATCATCCTTGACGGCAAGGGCAAAAACCTGTCCAGCGAGGGCCTTGCATCATACATGGACAAAAAGTGCACCGAAGGCGTTGGCGAGTTCACCTTTGTCATAGGCGGAAGCCACGGCCACAACGCAGACACCAAGTCCAAAGCAGACCTCCTTCTATCCTTCGGGGCAATGACCTTCCCTCATCAACTGTTTCGTCTGATGCTCACCGAACAAATATACAGAGCATTGACTATAAATGCCAATCTCCCCTACCACAAGTAAAATTGTGCTATTTGGCGCCTAACTGCGTCAGACACCATTATGCAAACCCTCACGTACAATAAGTACGCGTCGGTCTTGCCAAAAGGCATCTTTCTTGTTATGCATCCAAATATCCCAATTTTAAACGCATTATTTGGCGTCTGACTTTGTCGGCCGTCACTCGCGCACCCTCACGTACAACAAGTACGCCACGGTCGCTCTCCCATAGGCCTCCGCGCCATACATCCAAATACTGCGTTTTACACCAACGAAATTGGCGTCTGACTTTGTCGGCCGTCACCACATGTGAAAATGAACGTTAAATTTATGAATCGTGCCATTGAGTTGGCCAAAGAAAGTGCATCTCACGATGAAGTTCCTGTTGGAGTTGTCATCGTCAAGGATGACAAAATCATCGCAGAAAGTGGCAACCGAAAGGAGCGTGACAACTGCGCCGTTTGCCATGCAGAAATTGTTGCCATCAAAAAAGCAACCGAAGCCCTTGGCAATTGGTGGCTTGAGGATTGCGACCTTTACGTCACTCTTGAGCCCTGCGCCATGTGCGCTATGGCAATGATTCACTCTCGCATACGCCACCTATATTTTGGGGCATACGATGAAAAGACGGGGGCCGCAGGAAGCAAAGTCAACCTCTTTGAAAAGGGATTGTTCAACCACGACGTAGAAGTTGATGGAGGCATTTTGAAAGAGGAGTGTGGCGCATTGCTCACAGAGTTTTTCCGCAAAAAACGTTTTGAAAACAAGGCAAACAAAAAATAGTTGGCACATAGTCTTGAAAAAGCGTGCTTTGCCATGATAACATATAGGCAAGCCACAAAGCTGTCTCGTGCGGGGCAAATACACGTAAAGGAGACAGACTATGAGCAAAAAGAAATTGACATCAATTGTGATTTCTGCCATCCTCACCATCATCGCAACAATTCTTGGCTGTGTGTATGGCATTGAGGTGGACTTTGAGGATATTCACCTTGAAGGCAACTCAACAAACTGTTCAGCAATTACGCACGAACAGCAAAATTAGTGGCAGAAAAACGGCGACCAAATAGGTCGCCGTTTTTCATTTATCCACTCAAAATAGAGCAGTTGTTGACAAAATAAGTTTTGATTTTATTGTGGTGCTTTGCCACAGGTCGGGCAGGTTATTGTTTGGGCAGATATTGATCGAGGTTGAATGTCCACACCACGTATCCTGCTTTGTGAGTGCGCTTGTATTCGGCAAAAAACAGGTGTGTGTTTTTCATAAAGTAGACTTTTTCAAGGATTTCAAGCATATCGCCGTTGCCGTCGGCGTGTATTGTTATGCTTGCAACAAGGTCCAAAAGTTGTCCCAGCATATCACTGACCTTGTGGTGCTTGCCGTCAACTTGCAAAAAGTATTCCTCTGCATAACAAGCACAAGCAGCAATCAAGGGCACGCCGGCAGCGTTGACAAAATAGGTGGGTGCAAAGTATTTTGCCTTTTCAACGTCCACTTCCATGCCCGTCACCTTTTTGATTACCTTGACCTCTTCCTTTGTAAACTTGCCGTCTACGTTGGCCATATGAACCATAATTTGACAGCAGGCAACCATAAGAGCATCTGCAGGAGTACCTTCTTCATCAAAGGGGAAGTGATCTTTGATCACCTTGACAACGCGCTTGTTTGAGAAAAACTTGTGGAGAATGGCGTACAACTCAGCCGCATGCTCAACAAGTTGTTTTTGATATTCGTTTTTTTTGAGGATGCTCATAAAAACTCCAAAAATTTGTTGACACCATTGTATCATATCCTCACTTTTTTGTAAAGAAAGGCAGGATTTTTGGTGCTAACCAGCATCTTGACGCATATAGTGATATATGCTAAAAATTGTGTTTGTAGAAAGTGAGTTTCAAGACCAACTCTTGCTTGGCAAGAGAGCAAAGGACTATTTGTATCAAGAGTTTGAGGGTTTTTCAACAGAAACCGTCAAAGAATTCAACATAGACGTCATCTCCCACTATCCCGTGGCAGTTGTCCCCCTTGATATGCCCCTTGTCACATCAAAACACCTTGTTAGATTGCTGGAAATTGCCAAAAAACAGGGCATAAACGGACTGCGTTTTGGCGGGGCAGAGTCACCTTTTGGTTTGTTTTTGAAGAGTGGTGACACCAAACATTTTGTCACGGACTCCGCATTTTTACAACTTGGGGGTGCAAAAAATTATATTTTGGTGTATAATACATTGCGAAAGAGGATTGTGGACCGTCTTATAGACGGGGGAGCAATCTTTCTTGGAGATGAATTTCACGTTGACGCCACCGCCAACGTTGAGGCAGGGGCAACCATAGTGTCCCCTACAACCCTAAAAGGCAACACCCATATAAAAAGTGGCGCAAGGGTTGAAAACAGCATGCTTTTTGACAGCGTCATAGAGCAGGGCACAGAGGTGACATCCTCACACATTACGGCATCACAGGTGGGGCAAAATTCAACTGTGGGCCCTTTTGCACGCCTTCGTGGAGCAAAAATTGGACATGGCTGTCGCATAGGCGATTTTGTTGAGGTCAAAGGGTCAACCCTCAATGACGGAGCAAAATGCGCTCACCTATGTTACGTTGGAGATGCAGAGGTGGGCAAGAGCACCAACCTTGGATGTGGAGTGGTGTTTTGCAACTATGACGGCAATCTCAAGCATCGCACCACAGTTGGCGACAACTGCTTTATTGGGGCCAACGTCAACTTGGTTGCGCCATTGTCCGTTGGGGATGGAGCATACATCGCTGCAGGCACAACTGTGACCAAAGACGTCAGCCAAGACACCTTTGTCATTGGCAGAGCAAGGGCAGAAAACAAGGATAAAAAGTCAGACAAAAAATTGTAAAGCAACAGGCACAACAACTCAAACAAAAAGCAAAATACAACACGAGAGGACAAGGATATGTATCTCATAGTAGGACTGGGCAACCCCGGAATCAAGTACAAAAGCACCTATCACAACATTGGATTTATGGTGGTGGACAAGATCGCAAAGGACTTGCGACTGAAATTTGTCAAGCAAAAAAACACAGATTCGCACGTTGCAGAAGGGGAGTATCAAGGGGTTAAATTTGTTCTTGCCAAGCCCGACACCTACATGAACTTGTCTGGCAACGCAGTCAAAGCTCTGGTCAAAAAATATCGTGTTGACGTCCGTGATGAGCTTGTTGTCGTATATGATGACGCCGATCTTCCCCTTGGCAAAACCCGCATGAGAGAGGAAGGAAGTGCCGGTTCACACAACGGAATGCGCAGTATAGTTGGCATGCTTGAACGCACCGATTTCAAGCGCATCCGTATTGGCATCAAAAACACGGAACTTGCACAACAAGACGTTAAACTCATTGATTTGGTGCTTTCAAAGGTGGATTATGACGATAAACCACTTTTGAACGAGGGCATCAACGCAAGCGCAGAAGCGGTCAAGGACCTTATTTTAGGCAAAGACATCCAACGCATTGAAGAAGTGCTCAACAGAAGAAAATGATTCCATCCTTCCTTAGACCAATACATCTTGGCGACAAACTTGCAAAGCTTGATCGCCTTGGAGACAAAACTCTCGCCGACAGCAAATTGTCGGCGATTTCTGTGTTGCGTCTGAGTGAAGGTGCCAAAGCACATCTTGCCTACACAATCCCCGGCCTCAAGTTGTACGTCACGGCAGACGGGCTTCAAGCAAGATCCATCACCAAAAAGCTCAACTCTTATGAAAAGGGATGTGCCGTGTATCTCCCCCATCGTGACGACAGTCTTATGTACAGAGGTGGCGCCAGCAAGATGGTTGAAAGAGAGCGTCTTGGTGCACTCACTTCATTTTTGTCGGGAGAAAACAAAATATTGGTGGTGTCTGCAGACGCGGTGGTGCAAAAGTACGCAAAGCCACATCTCTTTGAAAGATATGCTGTCAGCGTGTACACCGAGCAGATCATCCCTCCTCAAGAGGTTGCAGAAAAACTGGTTGAGGCGGGCTATACCCGAGTTGACGCCATTCAAGAAATGGGGGATTTTGCCCTCCGCGGAGACATACTTGACGTATATTCCATTGACGGCAAAGCATATAGAATTGACTTCTTTGATGAACTTGTTGAGGAAATCAAGGAAATTGACATAGAACAAATGGTGGCGGTGCGCACGCTGAACGGCCTTGCGGTGCCTCCCTCTGGAGATATTATCCTTGACGGCGAGGATGCTGTCATTCTCAAAGAAAAACTGGTTGCTCTTGGGGACAAAGCCAAGGTCAATCCTGAAACAATCAAGGCGGGAGTCCTTGACAACAGCGTCATTTGGGCCTTGCCCCTTTTGCCGAGGGCAACCGCAACCGTCTTTGACCTTATGCAATACGTGGCAGAAAAGAGGGGAGAGGCAGGAGTTGTCATCTTTGATGAGCCCAAGCCATGTCATGAAAAGCTGAACATACTTGGCAAGGAGTTTGGTGGACGACTCAAACATCTGGTTGAAGACGGCGAAGCAATGGATTTCCACAAAGAAGCGGTCATTGACCTCAACGAAGTCAAGCGTCAAATCCTTTTGCGCAGAAAGGTCAGCTTTACGTCCCTTGCCCTGTCAAACCCCATGTTTGAACCAAAGACTCTCATTGAGCCAAGGTGCTTGCCCGTCAGCAAATATTATCTTGACGCAGGAAGCATCTTTGGGGATATGCGTGAGTATAGAAAGTACGGCTACAAGGTTCTTCTTGCCTGTGGGGATGAGGAGCGTGCACGCTCAATCACTCGCAGTCTTGTGGACGGAGACGTCTATGCCACTTTCAGCATAAACGGCGAAGCCAGCGGAGCAGACGGCGAGGGGGTCATTGTCACCCCTCTGACCATTGAAAACGGCTTTTGTTATCCAGACCTCAAAATCATTGTTGTTGGTGTCAGCGAGTGTGTTGGCAAAAATAGAGGCACAACGGCAATTATGCCAAAAAGCCAGTTTATCGCACCAAAAACAGGGGATTATGTGGTGCATCGTGTCCACGGCGTTGGTTTGTGCAAGGGCACAACCATGCTCAAAGTGGGCGAATTTGAAAAGGAATTTATCGTCCTCAAATATCGTGATGAGGGCACTTTGTACGTGCCTTGTGATCAAACGGACAATCTGCAAAAGTTTGTGGGGGAGGAGCATCCTCGCCTCAACAAGTTGGGTGGAAAGGAGTTTGAAAGAGAAAAGGAAAAGGTGCGTGCAAGTGTCAAAAAACTTGCAGTCAACCTGCTCAAACTCTATGCTCAAAGGGAGAAGCAAGAGGGCTTCAAATACTCCGAGGACACCGTGTGGCAAAAGGAGTTTGAGGACGCCTTCCCCTATGAAGAAACCCCCGACCAACTCAAAGCAATATCCGACATCAAGACGGATATGGAGAGTGGCAGAATCATGGATCGCCTCCTTGTTGGAGACGTTGGTTTTGGCAAGACGGAGGTGGCTTTCCGTGCCATGTTCAAAACCATATTGGACGGCAAACAAGCGGTGCTTCTTGCCCCCACCACCATCCTTGCAAGACAACACTATGAAAATTTGAAGCCCCGTCTTGAAGAGTTTGGCATTGACCTTGCTCTCATAACAAGACTTCAAACAGGGGCGGAAAACAAGGACGCAGTTGCACGGCTTGCAGATGGCACGTTGCACCTTGCCATTGCCACCCACAAGATTTTGTCTAACAAAATCAACTTCCACGATTTGGGGCTTTTGGTCCTTGATGAAGAGCAACGATTTGGCGTTGACCACAAGGAAAAGTTGAAGGAGAGATATCCAAAGGTCAACGTGCTGACTTTGTCAGCAACCCCAATACCTCGCACCCTCAACATGGCACTTTCTGGCATACGTGACATATCCTTGCTTGAAACGGCGCCTCAAGGCCGACTGCCCGTGCAAACCTATGTGACAGCATACAGCGACACTCTTGTGAAGGACGCCATCGTGAGAGAGTGCGCAAGAAAAGGTCAAACCCTTATTTTGCTCAACAACATTGACGCCCTTGACGTATACGCAAGCAAAATCCGCAGTATGATCCCTGACGTTAAAGTTGTCACGGCTCACGGACAAATGCAACCCACAGAGCTTGAAAAGAGGATGGCGGCTTTTTACGACAAGCAGTATGAGGTGCTCATTTCAACCACCATCATTGAAAACGGCATTGACTTGCCCGATGCAAACACCCTCATTGTCCTTGAAGCAGACAACTTTGGGTTGTCCCAACTATATCAACTTCGTGGCAGAGTGGGCAGAAGAGGAGCCCTTGCACACGCATATTTCACGTTGCCCGAAAACGGCACCATAACCGACACGGCAGACAAGCGACTTCAAGCTTTGCTTGACAACACCGAAATCGGCAGTGGATTCAAGATTGCGTTGAGCGACCTTTCAATCCGTGGCGCTGGCAACATTCTCGGAGCAGAACAGCACGGACACATAGAGCGAGTGGGCTATGAGATGTACATCCAATTGCTCAACGAGGCGGTTGAAGAGTTGCGCACTGGCGTGCCTCACAAGGAAAAGCGTGAGATTGACATGAAGATTGACGCCCAAGCATACATTCAGGACGGATATGTCAGCGGAAGGGACAAGATGCGCATTTACAAGCGTATTGCAGAGGTGAGTTCATTGAGTGCAAGAGATGCTCTTGTCAAGGAATTGACCGACGTGTTTGGCCCTGTTGAAAAACCCTTGAAAAACCTCATTGACGTGGCTCTCATCAAAAACATGGCAAGAGAACACGAGGTGACCAAGATCACCGTCAACAAAATGGGAGCAGGGGTTGTGTTTGAGGACTCAAACGTGTTCAAAAACGAAGGAATTATGCGTGCGGTAGCCCTGTTTGGCGGAGAAGCAGTCCTCACAAGCACCATTCCTCCAAACCTTGTTTTCAATCAAAAAGGCACTTCTCCTGAGGAAAAAATCCAAAAACTCATATCATTTTTTGTGGCAGTTGGGGACCAAAATTAAAAATCAGCAATTTTTTGAGGGGGAGCTTTCAAAGGGGCCTGAACACAAAATGTAGTGGTGGCTCCTCAAAAACACGATATATATCGGTGGAAAATCAAGGTTTCCGCCGATTTTTTTGTTCATTTGTTAGGTTAAAACCGAAATCAATATTTTTCAAGGACTAAAAAACGCTTGCGTGAGTGGGCGTGAGTGTGTATAATGTTTATACTATTGTAAAATAATACGAAATAATACCCTCAACGGAGTTTTATATGAAAAAAAGATTGGCAATCGCACTTACACTTGTACTCATCCTCGTGTTCGCACTTGGTGCATTTGTGGGTTGTGATGAAATTTTCAAGAGAAACGATGAAAGAGATGCAAATCAAATTGTTGCAACAGTCACCTATGGCAATCAAGTTGCCCACGTGACCAAAGGCGAACTTGCCGCAAGCTTCAACGCATATGCATACTCCTACGTTTACTACTACGGCCTCACCTACGAGCAAGCAGCAGACTACATTGTCAAATCACTTGCACAACGTGAGCTCCTTGTGCTCTTTGCAAAGGAATATATCCTCAACGAGTACGTAAAGCAAGGTTGGCTCCCCGCCGGCTCAGTGCCCGAGCTCACAAAGATTGAAGATTTGCTCACCAGAAGTGAAATCAATCACGCAATTGAACACACCAACGAAGATATGGTCGCATCACTTGGCACCCTCATTGACAGCATCTTCACAGATGACACCTACAATGAAGGCAAAACCGATGACACCACAGAAAAAGTTGAAGTCACCGATCCCGTCAAAGTCAAGTTTGATACCCTTGGCGGAAGCGAAGTAGAAGCACAAAAGATCCAAAAGGGAACAAAGGCAACAGAGCCCGCAGATCCCACCAAGGAAAACTATTCATTCTACGGCTGGTACACAAATGACGGCAGTGAAAGTGGCGACTACGGCACAAAGTTTGACTTTGACACCACAGTTGACAGCACAATCACTCTCTATGCAAAGTGGGTTGAATTCCGTGCACCCAGAGCAGAAATGCCCGAGGAAGAAGAGGAAGAGGACTACGATGCAGACAACAACGATGCTTCTGTTGAAATTGAAGCAAAGTTCTTTGATGAAGCATACATCAACCGCATCAAGTCAAAGGACGTTGAGCTCACCCTTGAAAGCGACATCCCCGAAGATGAATTTGCAGCATACGTTGACCGTGGCATTGCAAAGCTCAAGGACAACCTCAAGTCAAACTTCCGTGACTATGACTACTATCTTGAAAGCCAAATGAAGACAATCCTTGTTGAAAAGCTTGAAAGATACATCGGCAAGCTTGTTGACGTTGACAAGGCAGAAGTTGAAGAAAGATTTGCAAAACTTGTTGACGCCAACCGCGAAACATTTGCAGTCAGCGACACTGCTTTCAGCAGTGCTCTCACAAGTGCACTCAGCACAACATACTATCACAAGACAACCGTTGACACCAACAACAGCGGATACGGCTTTGTTGTCAACATCCTTTTGAAGCTCAACCAAGAGGACACCGATTATCTTGCAGGCCTTGTGACCGCAGGCAATTTGCCCAAGGAAAACATCCTCACAATCCGTGATCAAAAGGTCAATGCAATGATGGTTTCTGTGTCCAACCCCAACTACGATCCCAACGAGGAAGTTGACTACAACCAAGACGGCGTCGTGGACGACCTTGACAAGGAAATCGCAGAGGAAATGGTTGATCCCATGACCGATGAGTCAAACCCCTACAACAAGGCAAACACCACGTTCAACGCTGACAACGACTACAACAACCTTGTCAAGTTTGGAAAGAAAGACGGCGAATGGGAAATCACTTACGGAGCAGTGGAATGTCCTACAATGGCATATCTCCTCAACGAAGTTCCCGCACTTGGCGCAGGTGGCGTTGTTGAACAAATCTACAGCAGCTTTGAAGCAGTCAAGGGTTACGTCACAGCAGGCGAAATGACACACGTTGAAGGCATCTACTGGCTCAACCAAGTTGCAACCACTTGGGTGTATCTTGTGGGCGATGACGGTGGCATGACGTCAGAACAATCAAACAACGGCGGTCTTGGCTATCTCATCACTCCCGAAGGAGAGGACAGCAACTACCTTGAAGGATTCACCACTC
>JAFVYE010000072.1 GCA_017500745.1 Clostridia bacterium
GGTTGATGACTTCCTTCGTGGCATTTTTCAAGAGGAAGCGGACCATCTTTTTGACACGGTCACAAGGGTGATACATCGCCTTGCCAAAGGTGGCGCCACCATAATATACACCACGGACAACCCCCATCGTGCCTACGCTTTTGGCGACAGAACAATGGTGCTTGTAGATGGCGACATCAAGGAGATTGGCACCTATCAGGACACTTGGTCAAGCCCCGACACGTTGTGGTCTGCCCAAGCAGTTGACAAATGCTATAATGCAGTAAGAGGGGTTTTAAACCTTGAAAATGACAAGTTAAACTTTGACTTTTGCCTTTTTGATGCAAATCACACAATGGACGCAACCTGTCTTAAAGACAAGATTGCAGAGGACTATATTGGCAAAGACGTCATCATGGGCTGGCATGGAAGCGACGTTGTGTTTGCAGAGGACGGCATCAAAATGCCTGTGAGCTTTGTCAGCAAAGACAAGGAGCTTTTTGTCCTTGAAGGAGTGAGTGGTCTTGACAGCATCAGGGTGTATTCAGAGGACGACAAGGAGGAGGTCAGCTTCCTCCCAATCATAAGCAAGGTCACGTTTTTTGACGTCAAAGAAAACAGCATAATGAAGAATTTAGTTTGACCTATGAGGTGGATATGATTATTTTGGGCATAGACCCCGGTCTTGCAACTGTGGGGTTTGGAGTGATAAGTGTTGACAGAGGACGCTACACCGTCCTTGACTACGGCATTGTTTCAACGCCCAAAGAGGACACGTTGCCCGTGCGTCTTGGCAAGCTTGAGCAAGGGGTGTCAACCCTCATCAACACCTACAAGCCGGACCAAGTTGCCGTTGAAGAATTGTTCTTTTCAAAAAACGTTACGACGGGCATTGCTGTTGCAGAGGCAAGGGGAGTCATTCTCCTCACCTGCAACAAGCTTCTTGGAGATGAGGTGTATGAGTACACCCCCAACCAAATCAAGATGACCATCACGGGATATGGCGGAGCAGAAAAAAAGCAAATGCAACTTATGGTGCAATCCATGTTAAGACTCAAAGCAATCCCTCGTCCCGATGATGCCGCAGATGCTCTTGCCGTTGCACTTTGTCACGGACAAGTGGCAGGCATGGCAAGCCAATTCAAAGTAAGATAACTGGGTGCAACCCACCCGAAAGGTGAAATATGTACAACTATATTACAGGCAAAGTGACCTATGCCATGGGCAACACACTTGTTGTTGAAAACAACGGCATAGGATATGAAATCGGCGTCAGCGCCACCACGTTATACGACTGTTGCGCCCTTGGCGAAATTGTCAAAATCTACACCTATCTTTACGTGAGAGAGGACACGTTTGCTCTTTACGGCTTTTCAAAGCTTGAGGAAAAAACTTTGTTCTTGCGCCTCATTGAAATCAGCGGTGTAGGCCCCAAGCTTGCAATGCAGATTTTGGGGGGCATGGATCTCAACTCCCTCACAGTTGCCATTGCAACGGGAGATATCAAAACTCTCGCCAAAATCAAAGGACTTGGCAAAAAGACGGCAGAACTCATTGTTGTCAGCATGCGTGATCAAGTGTCAGCCGACCTCAACAGCGTCATGTCACCTCTTGAAAGAGTGGCAGACAAGGATCAATCAGAGGCAGTGTTTGCCCTTGTATCCTTGGGCATCTCAAACACAGACGCAGTAAAGATTGTGTCAGAGGTTGCCAAGACAACCAAAGGACTTGAAAATATCATAAGAGAAGCACTCAAGCGCTTGTCATAGGAATATTATGGAAAACAACGGAATTATCAGCAGATTTTCAAAAGACAATATGGTGCAAGAGGACGACAGAATCATTTCTGCCGTTCAGCTTGACGATGATGAGCAAGAAAATCATCTCCGCCCCAAATCTCTCAAAGAGTACGTAGGACAAGAAAAGGTCAAGTACAACCTTGAGGTGTATATGCACGCAGCAAAGAAGAGAGGAGATGCCCTTGACCACGTTTTGCTTTACGGCCCTCCCGGACTTGGCAAAACCACCCTCGCTCACGTCATAGCCAATGAAATGAACGCACAGGTGAAAGTGACCAGCGGTCCTGCCATTGAAAAGGCGGTGGATCTTGCAGCAATGCTCACCAAGCTTGAAAAGGGCGACATCTTGTTCATAGATGAAATTCATCGCTTGAACCGCAACATTGAGGAGATTTTGTATCCCGCAATGGAGGATTTCTCCCTTGACCTTGTCACAGGCACAGGAGCAATGGCATCAAGCTTGCGCATGGCACTCAAACACTTCACGTTGATTGGCGCCACCACCAAAGAGGGCATGCTTTCAAGCCCTCTCCGTGACAGATTTGGCATCAAGTTCCGCCTTGAACCCTACACCAATGAGGAGCTGACAAGCATTGTGCGCAGATCTGCCACCATCCTCAACATCCCCATTGATGAGGACGCCGCCTTTGAGCTTGCAAGACGCAGTCGTGGCACTCCTCGTATTGCCAACAGACTTCTTCGCAGAGTCCGTGACTTTGCAGAGTACGAAAATCTTGATTGCATCAACCTTGCAGTCACAAGAAAAGCTCTTGAGTTTATGGACGTTGACGAGCTTGGTCTTGACGCAGTTGACCGCAACATCCTTGAAACCATCATCAAAAAGTTCAGCGGTGGTCCTGTTGGGCTTGACACTCTTGCCGCAGCAACCGGAGAGGACGCCACCACCATTGAGGACGTGGTTGAGCCCTTCCTCATTCAACTTGGTTTCATTCAACGCACCCCCCGTGGCAGAGTGTGCACTCTTGGAGCATACCGCCACCTCAAACTGAAACATTAAGCGGTTAGAATGCCGATTTCATCACAATAGAACAGGTTTGCAGGATGCCGTTGGCATCTCAAACAGAAACAACAATGACAGAACTTAAAACAAGCGATTTTTTCTACAATTTGCCTGAGGAGCTCATTGCACAAACTCCGGCAGACCCTCGTGATAGCAGTCGTATGCTGGTGTACAACCGAGCAAACGACACCATTTCTCACGAGCACTTTTACAACATCATAGATCATCTTCACAAAGGCGATCTTCTTGTCATCAACAACACAAGAGTCATCCCTGCCCGAATATTTGGTCATATGGAAGGCAAGCAAACCACCTTTGAGATTTTGCTTTTGAAGCGTCTTGAC
>JAFVYE010000073.1 GCA_017500745.1 Clostridia bacterium
AATAGAAGGCAGAGCCGCCAATGGTGGTCACGCTGTCGCCTATGGTCACGCTTGTCAAACTGGTGCATACAGAGAAGGCGCTATCGCCAATGGTGGTCACGCTGTCAGGGATGGTAATGCTTGTCAAACTGGTGCAATATGCGAAGGCACGCTCGCCAATGCTGGTCAACTGGCTATTCGCTCCGAATGTCACGTTTGTCAAACTGTCGCAATCATAGAAGGCAAAACCACCAATGGTGATCACACTATCAGGGATGGTGACGCTTGTAATTGCTTGACCTCTAAAAGCGTATGCAGGAATTGATGTCACGCTGTCGGGTATAACCAATTCTCCTTCAACAAGCTTGCCATCAATATACAAATTGTCTGCGTAATACATAGGATTTGCAGAAGAATCTCCAAGTGTTATGCCACACCATCCTGCAACATCACCATTATAATACACACTTGTCAAATTGTCACAACCGAAAAATGCGCTATTTCCTATGCTTGTCACACCGTCAGGGATAAACACCATTCCAATTGCATCATTGTCATAAAAAGTTCTACTGTTTATTGCGGTGATTCCATCAGGGATGACAACATCGGTTGCATCTCCTTTGTATTCAACCAATTCACATACATTTCCTTTGGTGTAGAGGACAAAGCCGTCTTCGTCCTCGGAAAGAGTTGCATCTCCCGTCATATCATAAATACGATCCGCATATTCGGCGATATATCCGTGAGTTGTCTCGCCCGCCACGATATCCAAAGATGAGTAGTTGAATATGGTCTTGATGCTATAACAATATCTGAATGCTTCTACCCCAATGTTTGTCACTTTATTGGGAATACTTATGCTCGTCAAACTATAGCAAAATGCAAACGCATAACTGCCGATCTCTAAGAGTTGGCTGTCGTTGCCAAACGTCACATTTGTCAAATTGTCACAACCGGAAAATGCGTTATTTCCTATGCTTGTCACACCGTCAGGAATGGTCACACTTGTCAAACTCTTGCAAAATTCAAATGCATAACTGTCAATTGCTGTGAGTTGACTTTCATTTCCAAAAGTCACACTTGTCACAGCACAACCTTGAAAAGCGTTTGTAGGGATTGTTGTCACACTGTCGGGAATTTTCAACTCACCTTCAACAAGCTTGCCATCAATATACAAATTGTCTGCAAGATACATAGGATTTGCAGAAGAATCTCCAAATGTTATGCCACACCATCCTGCAACATCACCATTATAATACACATCTATCACATTACTTCCGCTGAAAGCCAATTCGCCAATGCTGGTCACACTGGCAGGAATGACTATGCTTGTCAAACTTCTGCAATTATAGAAGGCACAATCACCAATGGTGGTCAACTGGCTGTTTTCACCAAATGTCACGCTGGTCAAATTGCTGCAGTACATAAAAACATTCTTGCCAATGGTGGTCACACTGTCAGGGATAACTATGCTTGTCAAACTGGTGCATTCATAAAAAGCATTCGTCGCAATTTCCGTAACAGGATGCCCTTGATATGTAGACGGAATTGTAACATCTGATGCGCTTGTGATTATTCCGGTGACAGTATATTCATCCTTGCCAAGAGAAAATTGCAAACCTTCGGTATAATACTCGGCGGAGCATATTAAGCAATACTCATTATCCTCAAAATTGTGACCTGTTGCAGGCACCCCATCGGCAATATATGTGTCTCCACAGTGGCAAGTATAAGTTGTGTATCCTCTTTCAGTGCATGTTGGCGCTGTGACAGCAGGCACATGGTTGTGGCCTGTAGCAGGGATTTCAACGTAGGTTGTGTAGTCACAACGTGAACATGCCTCGTAAGCTTCCCAACCAACCTCTGTGCATGTAGGTGCTTGAGCATTGTGGTTTACAATGTCATGGTCAAGGGCATCAACGGACTTTGTTTCTCTTGAAAGTTCATTGTTGCAAACGAAACAATACACTACACTGTCGTAACTGCCTGTTGTTGTACAGGTGGGTGCAATCTCATTTTCTTTCACTGCATCTGCTGCTGTATGCCCGAGCGCAGGCACTTCGGTTTGTGCCAAAAGCACCTCACCACATTTTGAACAATGCGCGCCCTCTGTCAGTCCCATTTCTGTGCACGTTGCAGGCACTGCCTCGTCTATGACGACGTTGTGCTCGCACGTATCCAAATCGTTTTCTCCGCATGCAACAAGTGTCAATACAAGGATAATCAAAATGATTGCAAGTGCTATTCCGTTCTTTTTCATGGGTTTCCCCCCTTCTAAACTTTTATTATTTAAAGTTTACAATGTTCCATCGCACAAGTCAAGTTGGATATTGTGTTTGAACGCTTTCTATTGCAATATGACCTTTTATTTGACGTTTCGGCGGATTATATCCTTGGCATATCCAATTTTTAGATTGGGTTATGAGGATTTTTCGCTTGATTTTTTGAGGGTTGGTGTTATACTATTTGTACCATTCAAATTTCAGTTTTTAGGAGTCACTATGAGCGAATGTACTCACGATTGTAGCAGTTGCAAAGAGAATTGCTCTTCACGCAAACAAGATTTCCGTGAACCCGGCAACCCCCTCAGCAACGTCAAAAAAGTCATCGGCATTGTCAGTGGCAAGGGCGGAGTTGGCAAGTCAATGGTCACGTCTCTCCTTGCAGTCCTTTCAAACAGAAAGGGTCTTTCAACCGCAATCCTTGACGCAGACATCACAGGCCCCAGCGTGCCCAAGGCCTTTGGCCTTGTAGAGCGTGCAGAAGCAATGGATGAAAAAAACATCCTCCCCGTCCGCACCAAAAAAGGCATCAAAGTCATGTCAATAAATCTTCTTCTTGAGGACCCTGCTCAACCCGTCATCTGGCGTGGACCAATCCTTGCAGGCGTTGTCAAACAATTTTGGAGTGACGTTGTTTGGGACAAGGTTGACTACATGTTTGTGGATATGCCTCCCGGAACAGGAGACGTCCCCCTCACCGTGTTCCAATCACTGCCCCTTGACGGCATCGTCGTTGTCACCTCTCCCCAAGACCTTGTGTCCATGGTGGTTGAAAAAGCAGTCAACATGGCAAAAATGATGAACGTGCCCATCATCGGTATGGTTGAAAACATGTCCTATTTCACCTGCCCCGATTGTGGCAAACGTCTTGAAATCTTTGGAGAAAGCAAGGTGGACGAAACAGCCAAACGCCTTGGCATAAACGCAGTTGCAAAACTGCCCATCAATCCCCAACTTGCATCTCAAGCCGACAGAGGCCTCATTGAACTCTTTGAGGGCGATTGGCTTGACAATCTTAGCGATGAAATTGAGAGGATCTAATATGAAACACACCTACAAAACAAGTGGCACTTGCGCCAGAGAAATCAACTTTGAAATAGAGGACGGCGTCCTCAAAAACGTGTCCTTTGTTGGCGGATGCCACGGCAACTTGAAGGCAATAAGCAAGCTTGTTGAAGGCAAAAACGCAGATGAAGTTGCATCCCTCCTTGCAGGCAACACCTGTGGCTACAAGGACACTTCCTGCGCCGATCAGCTGGCAAAAGCCATCATGAAGGCAAGCAAATGAAAGCAACCACCGAACAATCGGTGGTTTTTTTCATCAAAATTCCAAAATCCAAAGCAAAATTAAAAACTCATCAAAATAGTTGACAACAAAACTCTAATAAAATATAATAGAGTGGCTGTCAAAAGTGCTGCTATGGCTCAGTCGGTAGAGCACATCCTTGGTAAGGATGAGGTCACCAGTTCAAGTCTGGTTAGCAGCTCCATCAAATCCCACGATTTTTCGTGGGATTTTTATTTGCCCTAACCATCCTTGTACTTCTTACGTGACGCGATTGGTCTATGACAACAATCGCTATTCCTTCGCTTCGCTCACTACAAGTCGGTTAGCATCCCATCAAACCAACAATGCTCGTGGACTTATATTTGCCCCACCATCCTTATACTTCTTTCGTGACCACGACGCAAAGGCCAACCAAGCGCTTACATTTGAGTTGGGCGTGCAAAGTGGACATAGCCGTCCGTTTAGGGCTTTGCCCTGCAACTTGTTGCTTAACGAAGTTAAAACGGGCGAGCGTGGACGCGATTGGCTATGGCAACAATCGCTATTCCTTCGCTTCGCTCACTACAAGTCGGTTAGCATTCCATCAAGCCAACAACACTCGTGGACTTATATTTACCCCAAAATGTTTGACACAAAGCCGTTGCGCTTGATTGGCAGACTTGCCTGTTTTCTCTGTTTGCTCTTGACAATATAGTGCCATTTGCAGACGTTGTGTATGCAATATTGGACACGATACGTGTATTTTTGCAATGCAATGATACACGTTTCGTGTTTTTACACCCTCAAATACACCCTCTTTTGCCCTCATATTTCAAGATTTTAAGGTTTTTGAGGGTTTTTGAAACACGTTTCGTGTTTTTTACAAAAATATGCGCCTTTGCGTTGCCCAACCTCACTTCGCCCACTTTTTGCAACCTCACTTACTTAAATTTGCCGTACTACAAAAAGAACGAAACGTTGACCGTTTCGTTCTTTTGTTCAAGCATAGCTCTTTTCAGTCGTAGTACTTTTTGATTTTGTTGCCGTCATACTCTCGCTTTTTCAGCTCATCCATAAGCTGGTCATAGTAATTGCCCAGATAAAACCTCATATTGGGGGATGCTTTGAGGGCATCCACTGCAATGTCTGCGCTGAGCGACATATAAAAGTCAAATGCAAGCTTATATCTCTCGCTGTAGTTTTTCAATTTCTCTCCGCTGTAACCGTACTTCTCTTCATAGGCACGTTGCTCCTCCGCTCGCTTTGCCTCTTCCGTGCGCTTGTCGTCAAGATATTTGTCAATGTCCTTTTGGCGATCAAATTGATACTTGGCCTCCTTTTCATCAACTGCGTTGTTGAATTTGGTGTATTTGGCGCTGAGCGCGTCCCTCTCCTCCTTCAATTTGGCAATCTTGCTGGACAGCTCCTCTGCGTAGTGGAGGTCAAGCTCTTCAAGGGCCTTTTCACGCTGGGCAGAAAGAGCATCCATTTCGGCATTGAGCTTTTCTGCTTTGTCAAAAAACTCCTTGTCCACTTGGCTTGCAGTCTGTCTTTCCTCCACGTCCAAGGCATTGGACAAGCTTGAAAGCACACTTCCTCTTGCCATACCTCTTTTGATGCTGTCGTTTTTTTGACGCTCTTGCATTTCCTTGTACAACTTGGTGGCGTCCTCTTGCTTTTGATTTCTGTCCTTTTCCGCTTGATCAAGGTCCTCCTTTGCAGAGTTGATTTTTGTGTTGAACTTGTTTTCGGTGCTGTTGACGTCCTTTGTTTTGTCTGCAGAGATTGCTTGATCCGCTCTGGCATAGATTGATTCATCGCTTTCGGGGGTGAACTCTATCTTTTCAAGGCCAAGGGTGGGCGGAAAAATTTTGTCAAGGTCAATGACCTCTTTTTGCGAGTTGAGATACTCTTGATATTGTCTTTCAAGTTCTTCAAGTTGCTCTGTCAAAGCGCCTTCTTGTTCAAGGGCGTTTTTGAGGTCCTCACTACGCTCCTCATCACGCTCTGACTTTGACTTGAACACTTCTACGATTTCATCCCAAAGTCCCATATCATTCCTCCTTTTGTTGCTCTATTGTTTTTTCAAGGTTTGTCAATTTCTTTTCAATCCTTGCGATTTTTGCTGTCAACTCCTCAATGAGTGAGTAAATTTCTGCTATGTTCATATTCACCTACAATGTGTTTATTTTGACCCTTATGGGGCTGACGTCCGTGTATATTGACGTGGTTGAAAGTTCAAAGCCAATCTTGTGCCCAGCCCTGTCCACAAACAGCTTTTGAGGAGAGGGTTTGCCCTGCAACTCAAAGGTCTTTCTGTTGCCGTCTGTGATGACTGCAAAGGTCATGGGATACTTGGTGTCAATGACAACCTCACGGACAATCTTGAGCTTGTCCGTGCCAAAGTTGTTGTAGCCAGTACGATAAAACTTGGCTCTGCCCTCCTCAAAAAACGCCCCTTTGTTGTCAATGCGTTGAAGTTGCTCGCTCCTCTCTCCCTGTGACACCACAAGGACGTCCGTTGCGTGATGCACCTTTAGGGGCACCAACCTCAACGCGTCATAGGGTGCAATGATTGACAACGTCTTTTCCTTGAGGTCAAATTCAAGGATGCAGTTGTTGGTCATGGGCTGATTATAAAAATCTCCCAGGTCTGCCTTGCATGCCAGATAGTACTTGTTGTCAAGGTAGGCACCACATGCCGTATAGGCAGTGTGGATGGTGGGGATTTCAAGATTGAGCATGCTCACCGAATAGCCGTCAAAGGCATAAAGCCCTTCCTCTGTGTAAAAGATGATTTTGTTGCCACAAAGCGCAATCGTATCTTTATATATACGACCTGTATCTGTAAACATCTTTTTCAGCGAAAACTCCTCTTGGTCGCCATAGGCGGTGAGGCGATATATTCCGTGTTCTCTAAATATGTAGAGATAGCCAAGGAAGGACACCACTTTGAGCACTTCACCGCACTCATCGTGGAAGTTGACGTAGCCGGCTTCCTCTCCGCTCACCTTCCAATTGGTGGGATCAAGGGAGGATGAAAACCACACTTGATTGTCCTTGCCATTGACGGTGCCAAACACTCTTTCAAAGTGTATTGCAATGGATGAAAATCCCGGGCCGTCTTCAATTATTGAGGTGGTTTCTCCATCAAAAACATGAAGCCCAATGTCCTCCCCAGACATCAAAAAAACGTCCTTTCCGTCATGGTTGTAACTGACTCCGCACACTCTTTTTGTGGTGTTTGGCGACAGCATAATGTGCCACACGTCCTCCTCAAACACTCTTGTGTAGAAAAAGGCACCATCGCTGGTTTGAGCAATGATCATGTCATCGTACGAGCCGTTGTGTCTGCGATGATATACAAACACGTCCAATATGCTCACCCCATTGCCAAAGGGCGGAATGTTGCGTCTGATAAGTTGGGATTGAGGGTGATAGCCGGTGGCGCAGTCAATGCCCAAGTCGCTTTTGAGAACTCCTTTTCTGAAAGTAAAGTTGTATGCCATAGGGCTGTACTCTGACCCCAAAATGCTCTCGTCAATTGAGGTGACAATCCCCTTGAATCCAACGTTGAATCTTGATGTGGAGGTGCTCACTTTTTTCACGCGCTCCACCTCCTCTCCTTGATGACGATCTCTCTGCCCTTGTACTTCATGCTCTTGACTCCTTGGCGGAAGTTGTCATCATGGACCGAGGCAAGATCAAAGGCACGGAGGGCAAAATAGTACACCGCCAAAGCCCCCTCTGCAAGAAGCTCGGGAGTAAAGCGCAAGTCCTCAAGAGTTTCATCCAAAGTGTATTCACGAGGTGCGTAGGCATAGGTCAAAACCCCCTCTCCAGAAAAGTCCGTGAGCAAGGTTGTGGGCATGACGTGATATCTGTGCTTTGTCCCGATTTTGTCCACAAGGCGCACGGGGTGGATGATTTGTTTGTCAAGGGCCGTGCAGTCAATGATGCCGTTGTTGACGTATACAACCTCCTCTGTCGTCAAAGGCATATAGGCGGTCACCGCCTCGCTATACGCCACGTTGAATGCTTGCACGAGCTGGTTGACCAATTGGGCTTGCTCCTGATCATAGGTCTGGTCAAGAAAATCCTCAACCCCCATTTTGACAAGGCAAGTTTTTATTATTTTTTTGATTTCCATAACTCCTCCTAATAGCCCATTTGCTGAAGGGCGTTTTCAATGATTTGTTTTTCTTTGCGCCTGTCAGCAAGGTCGTTCAATCTGTCAATTTCCTTCACTATTGCGTCAAGACGCTCTATGCGAGTTTTTTGAGCAAACTCAATTGTCCGAGCATCCAGGCGAGGGAAAGGCACTACAAATTGTAGTGCCTCCCCCACATAAACCTCAAAGCGATGGGATATCACGTTGCGAAAAAGCACATATCTTTCATCAATTTCTTTGAGGCGATCTGCAATTGAAAAGACGTCCTTTTCAATGGGGATAAGACCATGCATACTATACCCACTCTGCAACCAAAACAATGTTGCTGTTGACGCTTTCCTTAAAGGTGTACTTGTTGCCGTCAAGATACCAGCCGTCAAAGGTCTTGCCTGTCTTGGTGGGATTTGAAGGTGCAACTGCTCTTGAACCGGGGCGTACGATTTGGTCGGCAACCAACGTTCCGCCGTTTGAGTTGAACACTACGTTGTAGTAGCTGGGTGTGACTGCCTTGCTGAAGATGATCTTGGCTTGACCCATGGGACGCTCGCAAAGAAGGTCTGCGTACTTGACCAAGGTTGCAGTATATGCGGGCTTGCCGGGCACTTGATGAAGAACCGTGCCACCTTCGCCTTCAAGCCAACGCCAATCACAAAGCTGATGAAGCTTGAAGTCTGCGCTGTTCAAGAGATACATTGTGCCGTCCTTGACAAATCTGTCTGCAACAACGGGGATGCCTGCGTATGAAAGGGCTTTATAGCCGCCGTCAATGGTCATATAGTCCACGTTGGTGCGAGTTGATGCCATGCTGTCAACATAGCCCTTGCGCACGTCATATGAGCAGATGATGAAGTCAATGGTGCTGCCTGCGTTTTCCTCAATTGCATCAATTGCGTCTTGGATTGCGCTGACGGTGACCCCGCCTTCTTGATAGCTGACGTAGGGGGTAAGGAATGAGTAATCTCCTCTGCAAAGGCCGTAGATGTCGTCCTCGCCAAAGATTGCTTCAAGGCCTGTGAGCTCGTTGCCCTTTGATCCTTGGACGCAGATCAAACTGCCTCCCTCGCAAGTGCTGTTGGCGACTTTGTTGATGTAAATGGTCTTGTTCATTCTGTCAATTGTTTCAATTCTTGCGCCAGAAATTTCAACGTTCTTCGTCTCATCAGGGGTGTAGACGTCAATGGTCATGCCCTCCATCAAGCCCTTGACGCTGTCTACGTAGAGTGCGTTGCCTGTGACGTCATCCGTGGTGTAAGTGATGACACCGGAGCCGTCTCCATAGAGCATTCTGCCAAAGTTGAATTTGCTTGCGCCAAGGAGTCCTTCCATTTCTGCGTTGAGAAGGTTGACAAATGCGCCCACAGAGTTTTGTGATGCGCGGATTGCTTTGTCGCTGAGTTCAATTTGGCCAAAAAGGTTTTTGAGTCCCAAAGTAAATTCAGCGTAGTTGTTGCCTCCCACTTGAGGGAGATTGTCTGTTTCACTGCCACTGCCGATGCCACCGTTGATGCCGTAAGGTGCAAGCTTTTTGATTTCTTTACCCCAAACGTCGGAGGTGGTGTGCTCTATCTTGGCAAGAAAAGGGTTGATGCCAACGTTGAGTTGGTTGGCAAGCACTCCAAGATAAAATGTTTTGAGTGCATTGTTTGCGTTTGAAAGTGTAACCATAATTTTTCTCCTTTATTTGTGATTTTGACAAAACATTTTGCCCGCTTCCTCAATGGTTTTTGGCTTGTTTCTGGGAGCAACCGTGGTTTGTCCGCTCTTGGACATAAGCACGGGAGGTTTGCCCTCACGAAGGTCCTTGAGATAGCCCTCAATCACGGCCTTTTTGACAAAGTCAGAGCTTATGATGTGAGTGCGCAAAAAATCCTCGTCTGTGGCAAGATCTTTGGGAGATTTGTAGGTGTTGACAATGGCTCTTGACAAGGCGGTTTCAAGGCAGTCTTTGCGTTTACGCAAAGCACCATCCTTTACTATCTCCTCCGCAATGGCACGTGCAAGGGGCTTTGCATGGGGGTTTTCATTGAAAAACTTGTCCACTTTGCCCTTCCACTCCGCTGGGGTTTCATCCTTTACGGTGGTGTCACTCAACTCCTTTTCCAGCTTGCTAAGACGTTGACAACGTCTTGTAAACTCCTTCTCCAAGGCGTTGTACGCCTTTTCAAGATCCTCTACCGATTTGAATTTTGAGGACGGATCAAGGGGTGTTTTGTCTTGTATTTCTTGTGTTAAGTTGATTTGTTCCTCCTTGAAAGCACCATCCACAAGGGCGGTGCTTTCATCGGGGCTTGTGTTGTCCACTTCATCTTTGTCAGAGCCAAGGACTTCAACTTGGTCAACGGGACCTTCCGCTTCCTCCTCTGCCAAAATGATTTCATTGACGTGGTCTTTGAGTTCATCAAGTGTTATTGTTTTCATAATTCACCCATTTGTTTTTCAAGTTCTTTTACACCACTCTCAAGAGCTCCAAACTCCTTGTGAGCGGTGATGTGTTGGAGCACTCTCTCATGGAACGCCTCATCCTTTGTGCAACGAGAGGACACCGCCAGCTTGACGTGTTCTTGCAGATGGATGCTGTGATCGTCCACCACGTCAGGCACCACGTAGCCCTCTTCAAGAGCAAGGTTTTCACGCTCTGCCTTTGAGATGTGTGCATCGTCAACGTCCCTGCCGTTTTCCCAGTTGCCAAAGCCGAGGATTTCAAAGAGCTTGCCTCTTGTGCGGTTGGACATGACTCCGTTTTCATCGGTGAAAAGTCCCAGCTTCAACAAGTCGTACACCATGGCACGTCTTGCAGAGATGCTCTCTGTTGTGTCGTTGATTGCGTCAAAAACGATGTCCTCGCTGTTGAGGTCGCTGGCCTTGAAGCAAGTGATTTCCACTTCGCCGTCCTCGCCGGCAACTCGCTTGATGCGCTCTGTCTTTGCATACTGCTTGTACAAGCGCAAGACGTGCTTGCCAATGGTGCGCACCGCCTCACGAATGCTGTCTGCAGTCAATGAAATGCGTGTGTCGTCCTGCTCAAGAAGCAGGGATATTGCTGTGCCTGACGCCACGTTGGCAGGCACTTGTGAATAGGTGGTCACCTCACTCACACCACTTATCATGACAAACTCGTTGAGGAGCTTCTCTTCCTCACGGCTAAACTCGGTGGGAACTTGGCCGGGATGCATCATCATGGGAGGGGTGCTTCCCTGACGATATATGAGCACTTTGCCCGGAGACAAACCCTCTTCTTCAAGGTTGTCCGTGTCCACGCTTCCGTCCTCAACAGCCAGTACACCCATCGCAATTCGGTTCATAAACTCGTGTTTGCGATTTTTAACCGTGTTGTACGCCCTCTGCACAGGGATGATGCGTTCAACCACAGACGTGCCAAAAAAACTGCCCAACGTGTCAAGACATTGTTGCTTTGCAAAGGGGTACGTGCGTGTGCCGTCCTCTCCGTTTTCAAAGGGCAAATCCCCGTCAAAAACCAGCTTGTCACCCGCAACAATTGTCAGTCTGCCCTTAGGATTGTCGCAGTTGGGCTTTGAATATTTTTCAATGACAAGGACGCTGTCGCCCTTCTTTTCGGTGACGAATTTGGGCACGGAAGCGTTGTAGCCGTAGCCCCCTGCCACAGAAGTGTTGTCAAAGGAGAACACTCCGATCTCCTTGCCCTCAACCTCTACTCCCCAAATGGTTTTGACGTCCTGTACAGACATGACCTTTACGTGCATGATAGAGGGTTGCTTATCAATTTCGGCCACCGCCAAGTCCTCGGGGAATATTTCAAAGGGGGAGCAAACCGTAATTGAAACGTCACCCTCCTTGATCTGACCTTCTGCGTCAAGAGATTTGCCCCTTTCGCCATCCCAGACCACCTTGTAAAAGGCGCTGCCCGTGATTTCGCTCCAAGTGTTTGCGCTGGAGATGAGGGCACTCATATTGTTTTCCTCGCTGACTGCATAGAGCAGTTTTGTGGCAAGCTTTGCTGACGACACGTCCTCATCATCATTGGTTTGAGGGCGGACGGTTGCCTTTGCCTTGACCTTGCCCAGTTTGGACAATCTGGTTTCCAAAATGGGAGCGATGTGGTTGTACACCTCACGGCTCTGCCAAAAATACTGCTTGCCTCTGTCCTCAATGTCCCCTCTTGGTGAAATCTCGGCATATTGGTTGCCTATGACAAAATTCATATTTAGGCGCCAATTGAGTTCAAGAGGGCGTCTTGCTTCCTGTCTTTTGTTGAAATCTTGTAGCACGTCTGCCACAAGTTCATCGTGTATGATTTTCATTTTTCCTCCTTGTGCCTATACCAAGGCAACGTTTGTTTTTTAAACCAATTGAAAACTTTGGGGATTTTGCCTTTTTAAAGGGAGTGCAAGTTTCTGCACTCCCTTCCTCTTTTTTTGCCTCGTCTATAAGGTATAGAGGCATAGACAACGGCTGATTTTGCTTGTCCCCCCGCAAAATCACGTTGGGCACCGCACGGGGCACAAAATGAGTGCCAAGCTCACGATATAGCGTCACTCCGCACTTTCTGCACACGGGGATGTCTATGGGGTCAATATACAGCCCTGCATCCTCTCCGCATATGGCACATCTAACTTTTCCGTCAAGCTTGTACCCCTTCATTTTTACGTCCTCCTTTGCGCTTTTGTTTTGACTGCTCGCCAAGTTCCAAGAGCAATCTTTGCTTCTCTTTTTTCAAC
>JAFVYE010000074.1 GCA_017500745.1 Clostridia bacterium
ACCCTGTCACAAATGGCGGACGGCAGTTTTTCTGCTAAAAAACTCATTGTTCGCTCTGGTGTGGAGTGCGTTGTCACCACGGATGATCCCACCGATGATCTTGGTTTTCACGAGGCATTGAAGGAGGAGGGCAATCCCTTTGAGGTTCTTCCTTGTTTCAGGGCAGACAGACTCCTCAACATTGAAAAGCCCAATTACGTCCAATACGTTGAAAAGCTTGGAGAGGAAACAGGGGTTGAAATCAACTGCTTTGACGACTTGCTCCTTGCAGTAGAAAGACGCCTTGACTATTTTGTGTCAAAGGGCGCCAACTCCGTGGACGTTGGATTTGAAAACTTCCCCATGGGCAAAGGAACAATCAATGGGGCAGACCAAATCTTGCAAAACAGATTTCAAGATCGCCCTCTCCGTCAAGATGAGCTTGGCGAATACAAATTTACACTTCTTGCAAAGGTTGCAGGGATGCTCCGCAACAGAGATATGGTGTTGCAACTGCACGTTGGTGTCATCCGCAACAACAACACCGTTCTCTTTGAAAAGTGCGGTGTGGACTGCGGTGGCGACAGCGTTGCCAACGTCCTTGACGTCAATCTTGCAAGAAACTTGTTTGACTTCATAGAGAAAGGTGGCGGACTTCCAAAGACTGTGGTGTATTCTTTGAACCCCACCGCATATTATCCGTTGTCCACTCTCCTTGGAGATTTCCAAGGAGGACAAAAGGGCAAGTTGCAACTGGGTGCTGCATGGTGGTTTGCTGACCACAGGGACGGCATAAAGGAGCAGATGCGTCTCTTGGCATCAACAGGCGGACTTGGACTTTTCAACGGTATGCTCACAGACAGCAGAAGCTTCACTTCCTACGCACGACACGATTATTTCCGCAGAATATTCTGCTCCCTCATTGGACAGTGGGTTGAAAGCGGTGAGTATCCTGATGACGATGAAACTTTGAAAACTTTGGTGAAAAACGTTTGCATTGACAATGCAAAAAAATACTTTGGAGTGTAGTATGAAACTGACTTTTAGATGGTATGGTCTTGGAGATAGAATCCCCCTTGATTACATCAGACAAATCCCCAATATGTACAGCGTTGTGACGGCAGTATACGACGTGCCCGTTGGCGAGGTTTGGCCTCGTGAAAGCATTGCAAATCTCAAGAGAGAGGCAGAGGCCCATGGACTCAAATGCGAGGTCATTGAGTCAGTGCCCGTCCACGAGGACATCAAGCTTGGATTGCCCACAAGAGACAAATATATTGACAACTATTGCGAGAACATTCGCCGTCTTGGCGAGGTGGGTGTCAAGTGCATCTGCTACAACTTTATGCCTGTGTTTGACTGGACAAGAACACAGCTTGACAAGGGTCATGATGACGGCTCCACCAGTCTTGTTTACTATGGCGAACAACTTGATGGCAAAGATCCTCTGGTGGATGACATGAACTTGCCCGGTTGGGACGCAAGTTATCAAAAAGAGGACTTAAAGCGCCTATTTGAGCAATATAAAGCCATTGATAGTGAAAGATTGTGGGAAAACTTGGGCTACTTCCTTGAACGCATAATCCCCGTTGCAGAGGAGTGTGGCATCAATATGGCCATCCACCCCGATGATCCTCCTTGGGATATTTTTGGACTTCCTCGCATCATCACAAACGAGCAAAATCTTGACAGATTTTTGGCACTTGTTGACAGCCCCAACAACGGACTCACTTTCTGCACGGGCTCTCTTGGTGCAAGCATGGACAACGACCTTGTGAAGATGGTTGACAAGTACGCAAAGATGGGCAGAATCCACTTTATGCACGTGAGAAACATCCGTGTCTATGACAAGGGATTTGAGGAAGTCGCCCACGATCAAACTGCAGGCACTCTTGACATCCTCGGCATAATGAAGGCCCTTCATGACAACAATTTTGACGGCTATCTCCGCCCTGACCACGGACGTATGATTTGGGGAGAGGAAGGCAAGCCCGGCTACGGCCTTTACGACAGAGCCCTCGGCGCAAGCTATATCAACGGCGTGTGGGCAACACTCAACAGATTTTAAACAAGAGGTATATATGAAAACACCCATCAACATCAACTTAGACGGCAAAGTGGTGGTCATCACGGGAGCAGGTGGTGTCATTTGTGGCGCCCTTGCAAAAGCAGTGGCATCCAATGGCGCAAAGGTGGCTCTCCTTGACCTCAATCTTGAATCAGCACAAGCTGTGGCAGATGAAATTGTCAAAGACGGTGGCATTGCCAAGGCATACAAGACCAACGTTCTTGACAAGGACAATCTTGTGGAAGTCCGCAATGCAATCCTTGCGGATTTGGGCACTTGTGACGTCCTCATCAACGGCGCAGGGGGCAACAATCCTCGTGCCACCACGGACAACGAGTATTGCACCTTTGAAAAGCAAGTGGACAAGGACTTTTTTGACCTTGATGCAGGAGGTGTGAGATTTGTGTTTGAACTCAACTTCATCGGCAGTTTTCTCCCTTGCCAAGTGTTCTGCAAGGATATGATTGGTCGCAAGGGTTGCAGTGTGCTCAACATCTCATCAATGAACGCATTTACACCCCTCACCAAAATCCCCGCATACAGCGCAGCAAAG
>JAFVYE010000010.1 GCA_017500745.1 Clostridia bacterium
ATAAAAGGCCAAGCCGTCCCCCAAGCGCTGTCGGGGAGACCAAGAGTTATGTATGATATGAAAAGTAAAACTAGAAAAACTGTTGCCATAACTTGTCCTTTTGCAACTGCCATTTTATATCCAAAACAAAAATAAGTCAAAGGGATTTAGGCTTAATATTGATATGCCCGCACATACGCGCGCTTACTCACACAAAAAAACACTCTTGAAAGTGGGTTGTCAGTGTGCTAACATATATTTGACCAACTGGTCAAGGGAGAAGATTATGACTGACGTAGCACAACAACAAAAAAAGAAAGGTTTGTCCACTAATATGTGGATGTACGCCCTTGGTGTCATGGGCATCAACTTGGCCATTGGCCTCATCAACAGCTATCAAGCGGAGTTTTTTGACAAGATGCTTGGGGCCAATCTCATGATCTTTGCAGGCATACTGCTTGCATCAAAGTTCATTTCAATCATTGCGGACTTTGTCATTGGCAACCTCATTGACCGTGCCAACTTCAAGTCAGGCAAGATGCGTCCGTGGATTTTGATATCTGCCTTTCCTCTTGCCGTCATCACAATGGTGACCTTTGTGTTTATAGACTTCCCCTCAAAAGCTGGGATGTACGTCTATATCACCTTTATGACAATACTTTGGAACGTAAGCATGACTCTTGCAGACATTCCTTCACAGGGCATGCTTGCACTTTTGTCCCATGACGGAGATGAAAAAAACAGCGCAGCGGGCCTTGCCAACACCTTGAAGTCCATCGCCCTTGCTTGCCCCGGTGTCATTGTCACAATAGTGGGCATGCTCACGGGTAGTGAAACCATTGGCAAACTTGAATACATAATAACCGCCGCCATAATGTGTGGTCTTGGACTCATATTCCAACTGCTTATGTATTTCAAGACAAAGGAGATGGTTGTCACAAGGACAAACTCTGCCATGAGCTTCAAGGATATGTTCCGAGAACTCAAATCCAACAAAATGATTGTGATCATGTTTTTGACGTACATCCTTGGATTTGGCAGAAACATCGGTCTTGGCATTGCAGTTCAAGCCACCTACATCTTTATGAGAGAGGGTGTTGACCTCACCTTTCTTGGCATGGGCAAGCTGTATGGCGCAGGCATAAGCTGGGCAATTGGCATAACCTCTGCCGTGTCAAGTATGATTGGCATTGTGTTTAATGCCGCAATCAACAAAAAACTTGGGGAAAGAAAGTACTTTATCATTGCCGCCCTATACGGATTTGCTGTGTCCGTGGTGTGCGTGCTTATGTACTGCCTTGGCGGTGCGCCCCTCAGAAGCTTCTGGGCAATCCTTGTATATCAATTCTTCCTTGGATTCTCCTATGCTCCCAACAACTTCTTGCCTATGGTCATGACAAGTGACATCGTTGACTATCAAGAGTGGAAGACGGGCAGACGCACAGAGGGAACGCAGTTTGCAATACTCTCCATGGCCAACAAACTGTCCAACGCTTTGTCTGTGGCAATTGGCATATTCTTGATTGGTGCAATAGGATTCAACGCATCCACCGCCTCATCAATCATTGAAACTGCCCCCGACACCATTTCAACCTACATCACAGACAGCATGCAAAACAAGGCGTGGATTGTCTATTTCTTGCTTCCCGGGCTGTGTATGCTTGTCAGCGCAATCCCCATGATATTCTACAAGATAGACGAGCCCACAAAGAAGCTTATGCGTGAGGAACTTGCCAAGCGCAGAGGGGATGTGGCAGAACCTACTATTGACGCAGAGCAGTCTGGAGTAATGGAACCCGACACACCTCCTGCTGATGAGGCGGCGGATTCAATCACAGAATGTTAAATCACAAAAAAGGAGCGACTCAATGTCGCTCTTTTTATTCCTTGCATAACAACAAAATTGGTAGTAAAATACAACTAAACGATTGGTTGATAGAAAACTAAACGATTG